>CALFBV010000074.1 GCA_937951395.1 uncultured Rubritalea sp. | reverse complement strand
TTTTCAGAGCCTCAAGTCCATAGCGGTATCGAGAGGCGGCGGTGTTTTGTGAAATATCTAATTTTTTTCCGATCTCAGCAAAGGTGAGTTCTCCCCATATCTTTAGCGTGATCACGGAAGCAAATTTTTCTGGCAGTGTCTTCAATCCCATTTCGAGATACACGCGGGATTCATCATCTGCGCTATCGCTCTCAAACCATGGATCTGCAACTCCGCCGTGCTGTATCATTTTGTCTTTTTCTGATTTTTCTTCGCGCTTACCGCGCCTGTCTTCTTTTCTGCCTAGGTCTATTGCACAGCGGCGGATACAGGTATAGAGGTAGGGTAGCCATTTTGCTTGGCCGCCATCGAAGGTGCCATCTGCTTCTTTTTTGGCTAACTTCACGAGGGCGTCCTGTAGCACGTCTTCTGCATCTGCGATAGATCTAGTCTGCTGGCGAGCAAACAGTAACAGCTTAGAGCCATGCTCTTGGAGCCATTCACCCCAGCTGACTGCCTGAGCGCTAGTAGTGCGCTTCGGTCGTCTCTTGTCATTAGTTCTGCTCTGAATTACATCAGAAGAACTCGCTGAGGCTGTGTTGCTTGCCATAGGTGTTAGGTCTTCACTCATTAAGCGTTTTTAGGTCTGAAATTTGTTTAAAAAAAAATGGGAGTAAAATACGATTAGTTAGAAAACTTAGCCGAGAATGGAGGATTTACTAGTTCTAACATCGTTTTTCCCGATATGTGCGGCAGGGGAGTTCCAAATAAGTTAGCGGTAAGCCCAAGATTTGGCAAGTGGTGATGACTGCCTTAAAACAAAATAGCCTAGCAAGAATGCTAGACTAATTGATGACAAAACATGGAGGCGGAGGTGGGATTCGAACCCACGAATGTCAGTTTTGCAAACTGATGCCTTAGGCCACTTGGCTACTCCGCCTTGTTAGTGTTTCGTGTGCGGCAGTTGTTAACCTCTCATTGTGATGCTGTCAATATCTCTGTTTGATTTATTTTATGACTTGATGATTTCAGGGGAGTGGTTAAATTGTCTGCATGAAATCTCTATTTGTATTATTTGCATGTATGACTAGCTTCTGTGTAGCTAAGGCTCCGGTTGTGAAGACCTTAGAAATAGGTGCTAAGGCACCAGAATTCACTCTCACTGGTGTGGATGATAAACAGCATTCGCTCGCGGACTATAAGGATTCTAAATACTTAGTCATGATCTTCACTTGCAATCACTGCCCAGACGCACGTGCAGCATGGGGGCGTATTAATGACTTCGCTAAAAACTACGCAGACAAAGGTGTGCAGGTAGTTGCGGTATCCTCAAATTCTCCAGTGGCTCTGAGTCTCTGGGAAAATGGTTACTCTGTATTTGGCGATAGTTTTCCAGAAATGAAACTAGAGTCTGCCGAGCGTAAATTGGTTTTTCCTTACCTCTATGATGGTGATACTCAGGAAGTGGGATTAGCCTATGGTGCGAAGTCGACTCCGCATGCATTTATTTTCGGCCCAGAAAGAAATCTGCTCTATCAAGGTCGCTACGATAACGGCCACAGAAACCCAGGCCCAGCGTCTGATAATACAGTGCGCGACAACATAGACATGCTGCTCGCAGGAAAAGAGATAGTGAAAAAGAAGACGAAGTCATCTGGCTGCTCCACGAAATGGGCATACAAGCAAGAGTGGGTGGTGAAGGCTCAGAAAGCATGGGACGCGCTTCCTGTGACCGTTGATCCACTCACACCAGAACTACATAAATCACTATTGGAGAATAAGACTAAGAGAGTGCGTGTGATCACTGTTTGGAATACTGACAGTGATCTAAATAAAGCGAATTTCCCTAAGTTGATCGACACATACAGACGTTATCAGCGTAGGCCGTTTGAGTTGATTTCTATAGGAGTGGACGCCAATAATGATGTGGCAGCAGTCCAAAAATTTCTCACAGAGCAGCAGCTACCACTATCACCAGAGACTGTGAAGCATGTCGGCAAAGATAGAAAAACTAATAACTTCTATCTTAATAGTGATGACCTAAAAGTAAGATCAGATACTATTCCATTTACTACCGTCATCGCACCAGGTGGAGAAATCATACACCGTCAGCAAGGTGATCTCGATGTGGTCGAGCTCCGCAGAGCGATTGTAAAAGGCATCGAAGGTATAAAGAAGTAGTCTACTATATTTCAGAACGGTAGGGGTAGGGTCGCTGATCACACCGCTCTACTCCGTTGCTATGCTCTAAAGATTCTATGGCTACGTCAGGGAAATCAAGTCCTGTGAAGCTAAGGGAGGTTTTAGTCGGGGAATGGGAGAAAAACCCTCGCCTTTAGGCGAAGACTTCCAGTATGCTTGCGGTAATGTCGAAATATCGTAAATCATCTCATAGTTGTTACAGTCTGAAATACCATTTAGTTTGGATAACGAAATACCGCAAGCGAGTGTTGGCCGGAGCGGTCGGTGTCCGCTTACGTGAGATAGTGAAAGATACCTGTTTAAGTTTGGACGTGGAAGTCGAGAAAGGGCATGTCAGTGCTGATCACGTTCATATACTTGTATCAGTTCCTCCACACCTTTCAGTGTCCAAACTTATGCAGAGCATTAAGGGACGGTCATCGAGAAAGCTAATGATTGAATTTCGCCATTTAAAGAAGGAGTTCTGGGGTCGTCATCTTTGGGCACG
>CALFBV010000073.1 GCA_937951395.1 uncultured Rubritalea sp. | reverse complement strand
TAGTGTAGGAAAGCATGGAGATGAAGGGATGATTGCGAAGTATGTAAAGAATCAGGGTGGAGAATATCAAGAGCTTCATAAAGATCACCAGCTTACGCTATTCTAAATACCCCGTCCGCTTGCGGCGGGGTTCTTTATTATAAATAGGTTTTTACTGGCAACGATAAGGAGGCCACTTCTGTCTACTTCAGTTCGAACCACAACGGGGTAGAGTCCAGTGTCGGCCATGTCCTTGAGATTCATGCCGAGCTTCTCGGTGGCGAGCTTGGTGCGACAAGTTTCTACCATTCGTAGGTAGGCAAGATTATGCACCACACCACCTATATCTGTATCAAAAAACATCACTTCTTCTTGGGTTGTGTAAGTAGGTAATTCTGAACTCATATGGGGATAATACGTAGCAAAATGAAAATTTAAAGCATGGATCTTGATGTTCGGTAGGAGTTATGTGTAACATGCCGCTAGGGTTTACGTATAAAATAGCGTAAACCATATCATTACTATGAATCGCACGCTACTAGCCATTACTCTCACGTTAGCAAGTAATAGCATTATTTATGCTGAGGATACCTATGTGGCTCCCAAGGCAAATAAAATTATGTTTCAGGTGGATAAGTTACCTATCGATAAAGGGATGCGAAAGCATCTATCGATCAATCTTACAACCTTAGCGAAGCGTGCACATGACGGTAGTGCCCAGGAGCACCGACTTACAGCGCAGCTACTTATACTGGCGATGAGACTGGATAGGGGAAACGCTTCTGCAGCAGAGATAAATGAAGATTTAGTGAAAGGTAGGACGTTATCAGTGTCCGATGCACAGGAGAAACTGGAAGCACTTAAAAAGCTGAATAAAAGCGTAGAGATGCTTTCTGGCACTGGTAGGTTAAGCGAAGGTCGCGTGCTCGAAGTTTACCTGAAAGACGTGCTCATCGCCCTAGATAAAAATAGCCCTCTAGCTGGCGAGCATAAGGAAAATGCGAACCGCTGGGATGGGATCGTGCCAGTATTTGTAAAAAAGGATCCTGTAGCAGATAGGCCTAACCTAGTGGAGCGGGAGCGCCCTCTTCCTGGTAAGGAGAGTGAAATGCCAGATAAGCCCGATCTTGCCGATACAAATAGTGGTGAGAACGTCGAGCTAGATTCTCTTGACCCAATTCCTAACGAGGAAGTTAAAAATTTTACCAAATGGACGAAGCATGATAGCGGGATTAGCACTCCGTTGTTCTTTGTGAAGGTCGTCGATGAAAGGGCATACTATACTCACGAAATGGCTACTTTGTATACTCAGATTTCCCCACGCGTGAAGCTAGAATCTCAACTGAGGCTCGAACTGAAGCCATGGGCTAAGCGAGTAAAAATCGAGAGTTTCAAAAAACATATAGAACCTCTCATGAAAAAGTACTTTGGAGATTATGAATCTCTCAAAGTCAAGATAACGACCACCGGAAAGCTTAGCGAGAAGAACCAGGACAAATTGTTATTTCCGCTCTACCTACAATTGAAGGCTTCCGAGAAAAATATACAAGTTAGAAACGGGTTAGCGGTTTTAGGAATGCTTAACGATAAAGAGATCATTCGTAATCCAGACTTCTGGCACCTACTGAAAATACTGAGATCAAGTACTATCAAGAATCACCGCCTACTCATTCCTCACAGCGCAGAGGCAGACCTGAAGCAGCTAGTAGCTCTGGAGGAAGAAGCTTTCTTCGTGAGGTATGAAGTCCTGCTTGTCTCTAACATTGATGAGTCACTAGACCTATTAGGGAGGAGTAATAACGCCTCTATACAGGAAGCCTCAGAAGAATTCTCTAAAATCCAGAAAATGATCGGAGAGAAATCAGTGGGTCCATTTGCTGTGAATAAACTAGTAAGAGCGAGGCTCGAAGGAATCCTCGCTAAGAACCCAAATCACCTCTCAGCTAAAATGATACTTCTAAGAGGGGGGGTGTCTCGTCCTAGAAAACTAGATACCTACTTTGTAGTAGATGAGCTCTTGCCGCTGCTTGAGGAGACTTCCTATCTTACTGATAAAAATAAAGATGATATATATGGAGACTCTGTGGTAAAAGTAGCCAAAAAAATTGAGGCGGCGGTCGAAGAATTGTATCCATTTGTTGATGCAGATGACCGTGAATTAGTGAACTATATCACTGATATACAAGACCTACTAGAAACTGTAGGTCGGGCTAAAGACAAGCGCGAGTCGATTGCCGTAGACCGAACGATCACTCATGCATTAAATAGCTTTAAGATCAAATACCTAAAAGCTAAGGCTCGCTTCGACACTATAATGAGCAGTCCTCCAACGAATTAATAGTAAGTAGTGCAATAACATCTTCTTTGATTCAGCGTAGTTAGAACCAGTATTTTTTATAAAAATGGTGCTATATCATAGCTTGTTGTATTGATTTAGTATTTTTGTTCACACTACACGACAAAAATTAAGGGTTCTGTGTCTGAGGTTATCCACATATGAAACATATTGATTTTCTTTTTGTTAGCTTTAGGTCTGTCGAACATTTCGATCAATAAATCTAATGCCAGACGAAAGACACTTTTACGCTTCTGCCTAGCGGTTAATTCATTTTTTTCTTTAAGCATTACACCCCAACCTAGCGTAAATAAAAAGGCTAAGGCGACCACAGCTAAGAGCTTGTCTATCTTGCGTCGATCGCTCAAATGTGTACTTTCTAAATCGAAGCCTTTCTTCTTCATGTGGCCAAATAGAACTTCAATCGCCCAGCGTGTGTGGTAAGCTTTTAGAGCTTCTTTGGGTGGCATTTTATTGCTCACTACGTAAAGATGAGAGCTTCTTCCTTGTTCTATCTTCTTGCTGCCAAAGTAGAGTTTCATTCCCCAAATTTCTTGTTGTTGATGCGCTTTTAACTTCTTGGAGAGATGATGTAAATAAGCGCTTTTCCCGCTTACTTTGGTGTTTGATTTAATGTGTAAAACCCATGAAAAACCATTGTTGTTTAACCATTTGAGCCATTCGTCGCCATTAAACTCGCGATCCATTGCTAAGAAGTCTATCTCCTCAATAGAGAGTATCTTGAGCAGTCTCTTCATGATCAAAATGCGATGTTTGCTATGCGAGTTTCCTCGCTTTGTTCTCTGAGGTAGAGTGATCCAAGTGATGGGGATGGCGACTTTCCCAACAACGATTCCTAGGGTGAGGATATTGATGTGGGTTTTTCCAAATTTCCAGTTAGTGCGATCCATACTGAGGATGTATCCATTTTGGGGTTTAGGTATTTTATTGCGAATCATTTTCCCAATGTCGATCCAGGGAAAAACCCATTGTAAAAAGAAGCGCTGGAGTTTTCGATATTGGCTATCTTGTGATGCATCTGAGTTTTGTAGAGATGCGAGCTTGGAGAGGTTCACGCTACGAGACTTGATGACACCAATGATCAGACAGGCAAAAACTTTTAGACGCGCTTTGTTTGATGTAGATGATTGATTTAGAGTGCTTAATATTGATTGATAAGTGTCCATATCAAGCATGGCGACCTTGATGCTAAGTCAAGAAAAAACGTCACTTTTTTGATATTTTTCTTGCTTATTATTAGACACTTACCAGGTATTTA
>CALFBV010000072.1 GCA_937951395.1 uncultured Rubritalea sp. | reverse complement strand
TAACAGACTCTGGTTGCGGATCACTCCGAGCACTAATGCATTGAGTAGATTTCTATCCTCAGAGGACAGCTCTTCCTCTTTTTGCCAGCGATTGATCAGACTATCAGCGTAGTGTCTGCCTTCTTGCCAGTATTCTAAAATATCAGCTGCATGAGTTCTTATGTTGATAGCCATTTGTTTAAGTAATTACATTTATCTAAGCTCTCTAGGTAGCTCATCGATGAGTTTCTTGATGTCATCTGCCTGATGTCGGTTTGCTACTAAGATAGCATCATCGGTTTGGACGATGATGAGATCATCTACACCAAGAAGAGCCACCTGTGTATCCTTAGATTTGGTGAAAACGATGTTATTTTGACTATCTATTTTCACTAGTGGTGAGTTGGTTGTGTTGTTATCTTTCGCCTGCTCTAAGTATTTAGAAACAGAGATCCATGAGCCAACGTCATCCCAGTCAAAGGTCGCCTCGATGTTCAGTACGCGTGAAGCGTTTTCCATCAGGGCGTAGTCTATGGAAATGGAATCGAGTTCAGGGAACTGAGCATCCACCGTTGCCTGAATATCACTAGAGTTGCGGATTTCTGAAACAAACTTAGACAACTGTGGCGTGTGACGTGTTAGTTCATTGATCACTGTGGGGATCGACCAGATAAACATCCCTGCATTCCAGGCGAAGTTTCCCTGACGCAGGAATTGCTCAGCAAGCTGTGGATTTGGTTTCTCACGGAATTTAACCACCTCGTGAGGGGTATTAGTCAGTTCTAAGCCAGCAATAGTAGCCTTCTTACCGCGTTCTACATAGCCGAATGATGGACACGCCCAAGTAGGTTTAATCCCAATCGTAACGAGTGCATCCGTATTAGCCGCTGTTTCAATGGCATCAGATATCACCTTATGAAATTCTCCTACATCCTGAATCAACTGGTCAGCAGGAAGCACCACCATAGTAGCCTCAGGGTCTCTAGCCGCAATGAGTCCCGCACCCAGAGCTACGGCCGGACCCGTGTCACGTTTAGCTGGCTCTGCGAAAATGTTTTCTGGAGGAAGATCAGATGCGACTTCTCTCACAGCTTCCTCCTGGAGCTTATTGGTAAGTATCAGAATGTTTTGCTTGGGGATGAGGCCTTGAAGTCTGTCTATGGTTTGGTTGAGCAATGTGGTGTCGCCAAACAGGTTGAGGAGCTGTTTAGGTCTGGAATCTCTGGAGAGAGGCCAGAAGCGAGTCCCGCTTCCGCCAGCTAGAATGAGTGCATATGTTTCTGCCATGCGGAGACGATGCACATGAATGCGACTAAGGAAAAGTAATAAAAGGTAAAGAATTTGGTTTTTTTATTTGAGAAAATAAGTTTTAATCCATTCATGGAATATGCACAGCCTCAAGTAAGGAAAAATTGGAAAGAAGTAACATCCGCCGCAGCCCCTACCGTGCTGGGAGTCGCAGCTGGAATAATGCTAGGAGATATGATGCATCGTGGAGCCAGAAGACCGGTTGCGTTTTCTCTCGCGTGTCTCGGTATGCTCGCTGTCACCCCTACCGTGGTAGGCGTGGTGAAGAAGAAAGTAGCCGGACCCCAGACTGTTCGCGGTTGCCGTAGAACGCTCGATAGCATCAGAAATGCTGGTATGCTAGATGAAAATACTGCTACAAGTTATCTCGGCGATGATGTTGATGGCATGTACATTGGCTAAATTCATCTAATTTTTTAGAGAGACTCACAGCCGTTATGTTTCTACATGGCGGCTTTTTTTATGAAAAAAATAGTCATTACAGGAGCGCAAGGATTACTCGGTGAGGCATCATGCCGTCTTTTGAAGAATGATTATCATGTGATTCCACTGACCCGATCAGAGGTAGATCTTACGGACTCGGAGAAGTTATCATCTTACCTAAGCGATCTAGAATTTGACTTCCTCATCAACAACGCAGCGATGTCAGGGCTGGAGCAATGTCTCGATCAACCAGCAAAAGCAGAGATGGTGAATACAGTAGCCCCGCGCATTATGGCAGAGGTTTGCCAGAAAAAGGGAGCCAAGATGATGCAGGTTAGCACAGACTATGTGTTAGATGGTAGAGAGAATGTAGTCCATGTGGATGATGTGCCATCCATCACACGGGGGAGTGGTGTGTATTCTAAAACTAAACTGGCGGCAGAGAACGCAGTAATGAGTGCATGCGAGAGCAGTATCATCGCTAGAGTTAGTTGGTTATTCGGATATGGTCGGAACACATTTGTAGATCAGGTCGTGAACTCTGCACTAGCTGGTGAGCGCGCGGCTTACATTTCTGATAAATTTTCAGTGCCGAATTTTAGTGATGATTTAGTCCCCGCAATGAAAAAATTGTTAGAGTCAGATCTAACAGGGGTCATCCATTTATGTAATGATGTGGAACCTGAAACTTGGTTTAGTTATGCAGATAAAATCATACAAGTTGCAATAAATTTAGGGATATTGAATGATAATCTATATTTAATCAGTGAGTCTAAGTTAGATGAAATCGTGTTTTTTAAGCAAGAACGACCAAGATACACAGCGATGAAATCTAAGCGTTTACCAAAGGAATTAAATGTCGACGTCAGAAACTGGGAGTGTGGGGTGAGAGAATACTTACTACA
>CALFBV010000071.1 GCA_937951395.1 uncultured Rubritalea sp. | reverse complement strand
AAATTCCCCTTCATGCGCAAGCCAGAGGGTGCATTACACGAGGTGATGCTAAGCTTCCAGCCACACGCTATTGTAAGCACCTATCCACTATATCCATATTATGTGGAGCGCTCTTTCGCTAAGGGCATTCCTCGGGTTCCTGTCATCACTCTCGTTACAGACTCTATAGAGATCAATGGCGCGTGGAGAAATGCGCCAACAGATTATTTTCTCGTCACAGACAAGTTTACAAAGGAATCACTCGTGACATCAGGCATCGATGAGCGAAAAGTCATCGTCACAGGATTTGCAGTGCACCCTAGATTCACCCAGCTGAAATCTATAGAATCATACGATGCTGACTCCACCACATTCAAGGTTCTCTACTTCCCCACTGCCAAGAAGCCGATCATCCGCAGGATCATGAGAGCGATCTTAGATAACAAAGATGCTAAAACAGAAATCACCGTAGTGCTGGGAAGGAATGTCCGAAAGCTCTACGACAGAGCACGTGAAATCCAACTTAAATACCCTGGAAGAGTCCAGATCAAGGGCTGGACGCGACGTGTACCTGAGTTGCTCACCTCTCATCACCTTGTTATAGGAAAGGCAGGTGGAGCCACCGTGCATGAGACCATCGCAGCCGCCTGTCCTATGCTCATCCACCATCTCGTCCCTGGACAAGAAGAAGGGAATTTAGCATTACTAGAGAAAATTCAAGGTGGTTTCTATACCGAGACACCTGAGGATATCCGCAACGCGATCTCTAATATTTTAAAGGACGATGCCGTTCTATGGAATAACATGAAACAAAACCTCACTCGATACGCTAAACCAGCAGGATCTATCTCTGCTGCTCAGTTCATCATCAACACGATAGAAAATCACGACTATAGCCAAGACCACCACTAGAACTATGACCTACCTCTTTGACATTGGCAATGTGCTACTCGCATTTGATTTCGAGCCCGCTCTGAATTCACTTAAAGGCAAAAACGCAGACCCACAAGCCATTGATAAAATAATCGCTGCCAAAGATCCCTTCGAAGCTGGAGAGACAACCATTGATGAGTATTTATTCCTGATACGCAGACTGTTAGACTTTCAAGGTAGTGATCCCGAGCTCTTTGCCGCGTGGAATTCCATTTTCACCGAGATTCCAGAGACCTTTAAACTGGCTCGCAAACTAAAAGAGAAAGGTCACAGACTGATACTATTTTCTAACACCAACGCCATCCATGCACCTTACTGCGTGAAAGAGCACCAGCTCTTAGAACTTTTCGATCATGCTGTATTCTCTTATGAAATCGGTGCGATCAAGCCAGCGGATGCCTTTTTCACGAGGTCCTTTGAGAAATTCAATATCACCCCAGAAGAGACCATCTACATTGATGACCTCCCTGAAAACATCGCTGCTGGTGATCGCCATGGACTACGCTCATTCTGCTATGACTATAACAAGCACCATGACCTCTTGACCTGGCTAGATACACAACACATTCATTAATCATGGAAAAACTTAGCTACACATCATTTGACAACGATCATTTTGATTACTTGAAATGGGCTAATTCAGGAACTCCGAAAACTGTAATCGTCGCAGTGCATGGAATCAATGGCGCAGCACAGGACTATGATAATCTTGCCTCATCACTCACTCAGAGCCACGACAGCATCGCCATTTACGCGCCAGAGACAAGAGGTCAGGGCAATGATCACAACATCAAGCGCAGAGGAGATATTTACCGCAAAGAAGAATGGTTCAAAGACCTGCGCACATATACTAAAATGGTTAAATCAGAGAACCCTGGAGCTGAGATCATCTGGTGCGGTGAGAGCATGGGATCCATCATCGTCACCCACGCCTACGCTGATTCTAATGGAGACGATCCTAGGCCAGACAGAATCATCCTTCTTGCCCCAGTAGTTAGCCTCCGCCCTCATCTTTCTGTTTGGAAACATCGTCTAGCAAATACAGTGTCGTATCTTCTGCCTCGGTTTAGAGTCTCGCTGAATCAATTCTCTGGTGAGCAAGCCGTCAAAGTAACCCAAGGCGGAGACAGCCACGATGATCAGGCGTCTACAAATTCCTATTTCATTGAAAAATTCACACTTAGATTACTAGCAACGTTAGGGAACTTGATCTCTGAAATGAACTCCTCAGTAAAGAACATCAATATCCCAATAGTGCTAATCAATGGCGGTCATGACTATTTCACCCCGCCACAAACAGCTGCAGAATTCTACGCTTCTATCCCCTACTCTGAGGCTAATAAGCACTGCTATTTCGCAGATTCTTACCACCTCCTAATGTATGATGCTCATCGTGAAGAGATATTTAGTGAAATTTCTCGATGGATCGGAACAACTCGGTAAAAATTAACAAAAATCTCGCTTGCCTAAGAAAAAATTTCCTCTCATAAATGCTCTGACATGAACATATTCATCACCTCTACATCACTTCTTAGTATTTGCCTCTTATCAAGCTGCGCTACAATCAAAGGTTTCCGTGGAGATCCTGATACTTGGGGAAAAAAAGAAAAGACTAAAGAAGTAACCAAAAAAGTAGAGCGCCCTAAGCAGAAGTTAGTATCACGTACCAGGCCGACTGTGAGTGCATCATCAGATAATAATAAAGTGAATGAGATGTCTAACCAAACAGCCAAGAAAGGCAGAACAGTAGCAGGCATGATCGAACCTAATAACGTCACTAAACTTCCTGACAACAAAGATCTCCAAGAATCAAATAACGTAGCACCTGTTCCATTACCAGTGACCCCTGAGTTAATATCTCCTGTGGCACCCCTATTACAAACAGCTCCTGAAATTGCTCCTGGTATAGTTGATCCGTTTGAAGCACTTCCCCCTATCGAATAACGACAAACGGGTAACTGCTAAAAACGAGCTCTTACCGAAAAACCACCTCTTCTATAGTTCAGGTAAACATTACCTCTAGCTGCGCTTCCTCCGCTAGTATGGTAACATCCTTGCTGATAAGAATTTCTACCATAGTATCCGCTATAACCACCGTATCTTTGATAGCCGTATTGATGTGGAGTGTATCGATAAGCCCTTTGCCGCTTCACTGTGCTTAGCTCAGGCCTTATTTCTAATGATACTGGAATAATAGGGTTCACAATTCCATCCTTCTCTTTATCCACGCTAGCATTTCCTCTTACCACTTTACCGTCCTTCATACTCAGTGGACGTCCCTCAGAGTCATACCAAGTCTGTCCTAGCGAAGAGCTAGACAGACTGATCAACATACAAAAACTTACCCCTAATAGTGGTAAAATCATCTTTAGATTTACTTTCATTGTTCTATGCTACCACAATCATGATGCCAACTTCAACTGTGAAAACTAGATTTGCCCCCTCACCTACAGGTCACTTACACCTGGGACATATCTATGCAGCTCAGGTAGCACATGATCTCGCACGAGAACTCGGTGGTGAATACTTGCTTAGATTCGAGGACATAGATCTCACTCGTGTGAAGGATGAATACTATGATTCTATCCTCGATGACATGGAACTATTCGGGCTCAGACATGACGCCCCACCTATCCTCCA
>CALFBV010000070.1 GCA_937951395.1 uncultured Rubritalea sp. | reverse complement strand
TTCCAGGTTATGATGAGATTGCAAAAATGTCCACCGGAGCAGCGATCGGCATCACAGGCAAGCTCGTAGAATCTCCAGGAAAAGGGCAGAAATGGGAAATCCACGCCAGTAGCGTAGAGCTTATCGGTGAGGCGCCTAGCGACTACCCACTGCAGAAAAAGGGCCATACACCTGAATTCCTACGCTCAATTTCTCACCTACGCCCGAGGGCAAACCTCTATGGAGCAATCTTCCGCATGCGCTCACGCATGGCTCAGGCAGTCCACCGCTTTTTCGATGAGCGAGATTTCACTTACGTCCACACACCAGTCATCACAGCTTCGGATTGTGAAGGAGCTGGTGAAATGTTCCGTGTCACTACGCTCGATCCATCAGAGGGAAAAGCTCAGACATTTGAAAACGATTTTTTTAATAAGGCTACATACCTAACCGTTTCTGGGCAGTTAGAAGGTGAAGCGTTTGCTACAGCACTCTCTAACATTTATACCTTTGGCCCTACATTCAGAGCAGAGAACTCTAACACCACACGCCATGCTAATGAGTTCTGGATGATCGAGCCAGAGATGGCATTCTGTGATTTGGAAGGCGACATGGATCTCGCTGAAGAGTTCGTAAAATACCTCATCACCGATGTTCTTAACAACAACGAAGGCGACCTCGATATATTCAACAAGTTCGTGGATAAAGGACTCAGTGAACGACTCCAGTTCGTAGCAGATAAGCCATTCCAGCGCGTTACATACACCGAGGCAGTGGAAATACTCATCAAGAGCGGCAAAGAATTCCAATATCCAGTAGTCTGGGGTGTGAACCTCCAGTCTGAGCACGAGCGCTATCTAACAGAAGAGCATTTCAAATGCCCTACCACCGTTTACAACTACCCAAAGGAAGTGAAACCCTTCTATATGCGTGCTAATGACGATGGCAAAACCGTCACTGCCATGGATCTACTCGTCCCAGGAATAGGAGAAATAGTGGGTGGCGCGCAGCGTGAAGAACGCCTCGATGTCTTACAGTCAAACATGGTTCAGCATAATCTCAGCGAAGAAGACTACTGGTGGTACTCGGACCTTCGTAAATACGGAACTTGCCCGCACGCTGGATTCGGCATGGGCTTCGAGCGCATGCTGATGTTTGCCACGGGCATGAAAAACATCCGCGATGTCATTCCATTTGCTAGAACTCCTGGCTCTTGCGAATTTTAACTCTTTACCCTTATCTCTTAAAATTTAACACTTAAACAATCATGATCGTAAAACCAAAAATTAGAGGATTCATCTGCATCACCTCACACCCAGACGGCTGCGCGGCTAACGTGCAAGAACAGATCGACTACGTTAAAGCTAAGGGGCCTGTCGAAGGCGGACCTAAGAACGTCCTCGTCATAGGATCATCCACTGGCTACGGACTCGCATCACGCATCGTCCCTGCCTTCTCATCTGGCGCCAATACTCTTGGGCTATTTTTCGAAAAGCCAGGCACAGAAAAGCGCACGGGTACTGCTGGATGGTATAACACCGCTGCATTTGAAAAAGCTGCAACAGCAGAAGGCCTCTTCGCTAAGTCTCTCAATGGAGACGCGTTTTCTCACGATGCCAAGGCCAACGCCATTGAGATCATCAAAAACGAAATGGGACCTATCGACCTCGTCGTATACTCCCTCGCATCACCCCGTAGAATAGATCCTGACACTGGCGAGGACTACCGCTCAGTCCTCAAGACCACAGGCGGAGATTACGTGAACAAGAACCTCAACACAGACAAAGGCGAAATCGAAGAAGTAACCATCGGACCTGCTACTCAAGAAGAAATAGACAACACCATCAAAGTCATGGGTGGTGCTGACTGGGAACTCTGGATGAACGCGCTCGATGAAGCTGGCGTCCTCGCAGAAGGAGTCAAATCCGTTTCCTATTCCTATATCGGACCTGAGCTTACCTGGCCTATTTATACAGATGGAACCATCGGTATGGCCAAGAAAGATCTCGAAGTGGTCTGTGAGCGGTTAGATTCAAAACTCAGAAATAAATACAATGGATCTGCTTACGTTTCAGTAAATAAAGCTCTCGTCACACAGGCATCATCCGCGATTCCCGTAGTCCCCCTTTACATCTCTATCCTCTACAAGGAAATGAAAGCAAAAGGACTCCACGAGGGCTGCATTGAGCAGATCCAGCGCCTCTTCGCAGAGAGACTCTACAGCGATGAAATCCCACTAGACGAGAGCTCCCGCATCCGCATCGATGACTGGGAAATGCGCGATGATATTCAGGCAGCAGTCGCTAAATCATGGGACACCATTTCTAATGACAACCTGGCAGACTTGGCAGACTTCGAAGGCTATCAGCAAGAATTCCTCAAGCTCTTTGGCTTTGGGATAGATGGAGTAGACTACGAAGCTGATACCGACCCAGAGACAGCACCACCGTCTATTTAATCATAAAAAAGATACCGTCCCCCACAAAACCTCATTCTAACAGATTAAAGATCCGTCTTTACCTGTGATGATGAGGTTTTTTTCTCTAAACACATCGTGGATCGAAGATGCCAGAGCTAAACAGCTTAGAAAGCCTACGTGAACTACGAAAAACATACACGGCCACTCAGCTACCAGTCATCATGGCTACCAGCAAAGACGAGGACCAAGACATCGTGAACTGTTTCGATACTGGCGCTAGCGACTTCGCATCCAAACCCATCAACTTCCCGGTCCTCTACGCCCGCATCAAAACCGCCCTCAAACTAAAACAGCTCATGGCTGGTACTCAAACTGGCTCTTAGCAAATCGTCATAACTTTTTAGGAGACTCCTTTTTACTCCCCTCTCATCGGCTCCAGAGCATCTTCTAAAAGTTCCAAATAAACATCTCTAGGCACTTCATAGCCGCCAAACTGTAACAAGTGTTCTGTCATCCACTGGGTATCTAACAGAACCGCCCCCTCATCTCTCAGCCACTCCACCAGATGAACTAACGCTATCTTGCTCGCATCAGTCTTGCGGCTATACATACTTTCTCCGAAAAAAACGTTCCCCAGCTTCACTCCGTAGAGCCCACCTTGCAGTCCCTCATCATCCCAACATTCCACCGAATGTCCAAACCCTAATTTATGTAGCTCCACATAACTGTCCTTAATCACAGGGTCGATCCATGTCTCCTCACGCTCAGAGCAGCCATCCATCACCTCTCTAAATGCTGTATTATACCGAACCTCAAAGGCTTTCTTCCGCAGCGCTTTTCTCAGACCTCGTGGAATATGAAACCTCTCATCCAGTGGAATCAAGCCCCTCTCCATAGGTGAAAACCAGAGCAATTCACCATCCTCTGCCATCGGAAATACTCCCTCTGCGTAGGCTCCTAACAAAATATGTGGCGGTATCACTTCCATGCTCACACTCTCTATGCACCTAGATCAGAGGTTTATCAATAGAGATTTATCCAAACAGTCTCACATTTTACGTGCATTCTCAGCTGAATACGCTTCTATTTATCTATGCCCGATAGACTAAAATCCGCCATCCGCGACATTCCAGATTTCCCAAAGCCAGGAATCCTTTTTAAAGACATCAGCCCCATTTTATCTGACCCTGAGCTACTCCAGCACTCTATCGACTTATTATTAGAAACTGCGCACTTAGATAGGCAGAAAATTGACAAAGTAGTAGGCATTGACGCGCGTGGATTTATTTTCGCCGCACCTATAGCTCTTGCTCTCAAGGCGGGCTTCGTCCCTGTTAGAAAAGCGGGTAAGCTTCCGTGGAAAACGTTCAGCGAATCCTACACTCTCGAATATGGTGAGAACACCGTTGAGATCCACCAAGACGCCATCCAGCCAGGTGATAAAGTTCTTCTTATTGATGACCTACTTGCCACTGGCGGCACTGCTGCTGCTGCAGTAAAACTCATCAACAGACTCGGTGCAGACCTAGTCAGAGTCTCCTTCCTCATCGAGTTAGCAGACCTTAAAGGAACAGAGAAAATCGATGCTCCAGTAACATCGATCATTAGTTACTAATCAATTCAACACTCATACCTAATCAACATACAGCCATGCCTAGTTGGGAAAAATACACAGAGCTACTCCGCTACCAGAAACTCAGATTTTCACTTGATCTCTCACGCACCGACATGGAGCAATCCTACATCGATGCCCTCCAACCAAAGATCGACGAAGCCTACCATAACCTCGTAAAGCTAGAAGCTGGCGAGATAGCGAACCCAGATGAAGGCCGTATGGTAGGTCATTACTGGCTAAGAAATACTGATCTCGCACCCACACCAGAAATCAAAGCTCAGATAGTAGACCCCATCGCTCAACTGAAGCAACTCGCGGACGATGTCCATCATGGTAAGATAGCACCACCTGCTGGCGGTAGATTTGAGACCCTTCTCATCATCGGCATCGGAGGCTCAGCGCTCGGTCCACAGCTCGTCTATGAGGCGCTCGGCACAGACAGCAAGCTCACCACATTTTTCTTCGATAACACAGACCCAGCTGGATGTGACGCTACCTTGAAAAAGATCAGCCGCAATGGCTCTGGACTCAGTAAAACCTTATCCCTTGTCGTCTCTAAATCTGGCGGCACAGCTGAGACAAGAAATGCCATGCTTGAAGCACAGCACGCCTACGAAGAAGCGGGACTCAACTTCGGAAAGCACGCCATCGCCATCACAGGAGACGGATCCAAACTCTACCAATACGCAGAAGCAAATAACTTCATCACCACCCTACCTATGGAAGACTGGGTCGGCGGCAGATCATCAGTCATGTCCACCGTGGGGCTCGTCCCAGCCGCACTTCAGGGCATAGACATTGATGCCTTTCTCTCAGGTGCAAAGGAAATGGATGACCGCACCCGCAGCCACGACACTTCTAAAAATGCAGCCATGCAGCTAGCGCTCGCTTGGCATCACGCAGGAAACGGCAAAGGCGAAAAGGACATGGTCGTTTTACCTTACAAAGACTCACTCGTTCTCTTCTCTAAATACCTCCAGCAACTCGTCATGGAGTCGCTCGGTAAGGAACATGATCTAGATGGAAACGTCGTTAACCAAGGAATCGCCGTTTATGGTAACAAAGGATCCACAGACCAGCATGCCTACGTGCAGCAGCTTCGGGATGGAGTGCATAACTTCTTCGCCACATTCATCGAAGTCAGAAATGGAAGAACCGGAAGCAGCATCGAAGTAGACCCTGGAAACACCAGCGCAGACTACCTCCAAGGCTTCCTCCGAGGTACCCGCAAGGCGCTCTACGAGTCAGGTAGAAAGTCCATCACCATCTCCATCCATGAGGTAAATCCACACTCACTCGGAATGCTCATCGCACTCTTCGAGAGAGCCGTCACCTTCTACGCATCACTCGTAAATATCAACGCCTACCACCAACCAGGTGTCGAAGCAGGCAAGAAAGCTGCTGGTGAATTCCTAGATATACTTAATCAAGTCCGAGGCGCACTCACTGGCTGGCAGAAGACCGCTTCAGACATCGCAGAAGCCATCAGCCAAGATCCAGAGGACGTCTATCATGCCCTCGTCCATCTCGCGGCAAACTCAGAAGCCATCCAGAGCGAAGGAGCAAATCCAAGCGAAGACAGCTTCATGCTCTAACAAGGGCAACATAACGACTATCATTCTGTGCTAAGATTCGACCGCTACATCGGGAAAAATATATTTACTACGACTCTGTTCGCAGTAGCTATCCTTAGTGGCGTCTTCATGTTAGGAAACATATTCAAGGAAGCTCGGCCGCTCTTCGTGGGCAAGCACCCTTCACCTCTGCTGGTCTTCCAGTTCATCCTCAGTGTGCTCCCCTTCTCACTGATGTTCACTATCCCGTTTAGTTTCCTCGCTGCTGTTATGCTCGTCTTCGGACGCCTTTCAGCGGACAATGAAATACTCTCTATGCGGATGTCAGGTCAGAGCCTCTGGCGCATCGCCATGCCAGTCTTCACCGTAGCCACAGTCCTTTCCGGATTTTGTTTTTGGCTCAATACAGAAGTCGCCCCACAAGCCAAATCTCGAGTAAAAAACCTCTTAATGGATGCGGTAAAAGAAGACCCTAACAAGTTCCTAGACCCTGGAGTAGTTCAGACACAGCTCAAAGATAAGCGCATTTATGTTAGAGACAGAAAAGGCAACACTCTCTATGGCCTTCACATCCATGACGTTGCAGCCGTCGATAAAAACTATGCCTCAAACTTCTACATCTACGCAGAATCTGCCCAGATCTATGTGGACATGAAGACTAGCCAAATTAAGCTCAAGCTAGAAAACTCCTTCGCATTCACCACCGATACTAATGGCACAAAGATACCAATCACAGTCGAAGACGTAGACCCAGTTCTATTCAGTTTCGATAACAAGAGAAAGAAACGCATTAAAGCATCCTCCATGACGAACAATGAGATCCGCGCCTATCTCGCCACTGGTCCTGACATCAAACCTAAAGACAGAGCTAAATTTTCTAACACCGTCACCTTCAGACAATCCTTTTCATTCGCCTGTCTTGCATTCGCAGTCATTGGTGTTCCTCTCGGGATAGGATCTAGACGCAAGGAAACCTCCACTGGCTTTGTACTCAGCATCTTGATCGGCCTAGGTTACTTCCTCTTCCACATCTTCGCAGGTCAGAATAAAGATGAATCATCTAATACCGCCACAATTCTTTACTGGCTTCCTAACATATTAGCCCTTATCATAGGACTCTGGTTATTTAGAAGAGCTCGTTCAAAATAAAAACTTACCTCTAACAGAGGAGAAATTCAAAGATTTAAAAGCCTTATGCCGTCCATCAGAAAAATCTTCAGCAAAGCCGCTGCCGCTATAAAAACATTCTTCACCGAGAATAGCTTCCAGATTTTTCCAGTTAGAAACGCGATCAAGGACTACAAAAAAAGCGAGATGAAGTACGATCTCAAAGCCGCGTTCAACGTCGCCCTCCTCGCACTCCCGCAGGGCATGGCATATGCAGCTATTGCTGACTTACCTATTTACTACGGCATCGTCAGCTCCATCATCGCCTCCATCGTAGCACCACTTTTCGCCAGCTCACGTCACACCATACTGGGACCTACCAATGCCACATCACTGATGGTGTTTACCTTTTTCGCCTCATCCACAGCCGCCACACTCGACAAGGCACCCCTTGCCTACATGTCTCTTCTCGTCTTCTTGGTCGGCATCATTTCAGTGTTAGGAGCCTTATTTAAAATCGCTGACCTGCTCCAGTTCGTCTCTCGTAGTGTGCTGGTGGGCTACATCACTGGCGCGTCATTACTCATCATGAATGGACAGTTCAAGCACATCTTCGGAGTCGCTGAGCCACTCAGTCAGGTCATAGCCGTGCACAAAGAAAATAACCAAGCAGTCAACTTCTTCACCAATTTCTTTGACCTCACTAGCCTCTGGCAACAGTTCCAATGGCAGCCCATTCTACTAGGCATTATCACCCTCGTTCTCTACCTCATGCTGATGAAGAAGCTCCCTACACTGCCAAACTTCGCCATATCTCTCACCATCTCATCCATCATCGCGTTAGTTTTAAAAAACACCACTGGCAACTTTAACCTAGAGTGCTTCCAGTCATTCCAGCTAGATAAATTCTCGCCAGCACTTCCAGACTTCAATTTCAATGACATCG
>CALFBV010000069.1 GCA_937951395.1 uncultured Rubritalea sp. | reverse complement strand
AATCCATTGACCTAAAATACTTTGCCCAGCTCCGTGAATTTGCCAAGAAAGATTCCGAGACGATTCAAACTGAATCCTGCACTCCAGCTGGACTCTACGAGGAAGTGAAACAGCGATATCAATTCCCCCACAAACAAAAGCAGCTAATGGTGGCTGTAAATGAGGAATTTTCTAGCTGGGATCACCTCCTAAGAGAAGGCGATGAAGTAGTCTTCATCCCACCTGTAGCTGGAGGCTAACAGCCTCTACTACTTTCTTACTCAAGAAACTACTCACCCCGCATTACCTTGAGCATATCATAAAATGCCATCAGCATGATAAATAGCACATACATGCCAACAAGCCCCCAGAAAATGGAAAACCTTAGCACCTCGCCAATCAGCCAGTCATCTATCACCCACGTTCCTATTGCCACTATGACTAGCAAGAAGATAATGAGCTGAGTCATCATTTTCCTTCTCAGTGAACGATCATGCAAGATACCTTTTGCTAGCATCAGGCAGGTGTTAATGTATCCGTTATTTTTCATATCATTAAATTCCTAATTCCCTAGTTTCTCGTAGGCTTCCCAGAATTCTTTCGTCTGTCTTTCACAGGGAACTAGCTCTACCACTAATGGAGCATCTCCACCTTCTATCTCCAGCTCATCAATGGTCTCTACGCGTTCGTAATCCCAGCCCCACATCATTGCCCAAGACTCAAAGCTAAATGCGTGCTCATTGGCTATGATTCCCTTCTGCGCACCGTCCATTTTCTTTACTCTCGGCAGACGATCAAATATTCTTCCCCCTCCATTATTCATCACCACGATCACTCGACCAAGAGCATCACAATCATGTAGTAGGCTCGGTGCGGATAAGTCGTAGAGAGCGGTCAGGTCTCCTATAAGAATCCAAGTATCATCGACTCCGTGCGTCCAGCCAGCCCATGTTGCCAGCTGACCATCTATGCCATTGGCACCTCTGTTTGCACGCACTAATTCATGTGGTGATTCTTTATCTCGCTGCGCAAACATTCCCCACTCACGGATCGGTAGGCTATTCCCCAGATAAACACTTTCCGCCATCGTTGCATAGACAGATGTCATCCGCACGAATGCAGGCTCACTATCTGGATATCTTTCTAACAGCTCATCTATCTGCGCTGCTCTCCGTCCATTTCCTCGGAGGAGATCAGTCACGTCACCCACTTCAGCGAGTTCACCCACACCTTTGATGATGCGGCTGATGCTACCATAAATTGTTTCACTTTTTCTGGCTAGTCCACTGAAACCAGTGCGAGAAAGGTTCAGAACTTCGACCTCAGTCATCGTCTCCAAATCACGCCAAAATCTACCCACGGGCACATCACCTATCCGCAGGACTTTTGCGAATTGTCCCGACTTCAGCATTCTATCCGGATCAGACAAAACCAAATCACCCAACAGCTCTCGCAATCCCGATGTTGGATCTGCCACTACAGGAACCTTCAGCCTCTTTAGAAATTCAAACACATCAGGTCTATCCTCAGGCTCCAGCCCACCTAGACAAATAACGACACCCTTCCAGACATCGTCAAAAAATCTCACCAGCAGAGAAACATCTAACTTTTCACGCTCAGGCTTCCATTCTCCGAGTTCAGTCACAAGTGGAATTCCTCTACCATCATCTTCTGAACCTTCACCCAAACAGACATTTAAATGCCAAGGAATCTTCCCATTCCACCCACAAAAAAGCTTACCTGTATCAGCCTCAACATCCTCACATTCACCGACATAATCTCCAAATATTCCAACCTGCTCAATAGCCTGTGGCGCACCTGTCCCCCTATATACAGACGGCCTATCTGCACTGATCACCAGCAATGGACGCCCCTGATAATGACACTCCACCACAGCTGGAAGAAGTTCCGCCACAGCAGTCCCTGAAGTCGTAATCACAGCGCATGGCTCACGCGTATCCATCATTCTCCCCAGCGCATAAAATCCAGCAGCTCGCTCCTCAAAATGCGACCACACCACCACATCCTCACACTCCAACAGCGCAGAGATCAAAGGTATATTCCGAGCCCCAGAACACACCACAAATTCCTTCACGCCCTTACCCAGACATTCCCCAATCACGCCCCGTGCTATATCAGTATCATTCACAGCCACCTCTCTACATCGAAGCACTATACTTGTCCATTCTTTCAGGTTAGGAATCCCTAACTCGCGTGGAAAAAAGTAGGCCCACTAGGAATCGAACCTAGATCCTCGGTTCCGGAAACCGATGTTCTATCCATTGAACTATGGGCCCTCAGTAAGAGTTAGAGGGATTAGCAGTGGTTTACACTAATGTTTTGATTTTGCCACTCTAGAAACAAAATTATTCATCTGTTCCTCTTTTTCCTCGATGCATTCCAACAGTCTTAGTTGGGTGCGGCTACGGACTAGGTTGTGGTCATCGTAATCCGTTTTGAAATAGGTGTCGCCTTCTAGGTAGTCTGTTAGGAAACGGATCCCCACTTCTAGGGTCATTATTTTTCCGCCGTTGACTAAATTTTCTATCTCTAGTGAAGTCAGGCAGTCACAGCCATCGATGTAGCCTTCAGCAAGAGCCTCAAACATGGACATCCGCATTTCCACCTTGCTTAGATCTTTCTCATCTTCTTCTGCTGGCGAAGTCGCGGTCCTTACTAAATCACCGAAGTCATAAAGTGAGAGCCCAGGCATCACGGTATCGAGATCGATCACACAGACAGCTTCATCCGTATCTGAATCCATCATCACGTTGTTGAGCTTAGTGTCATTATGTGTGACTCGCACCGGTAGCTTCCCCTGCTCGGCTAGATCCACGAGGCGCTTGCACAATTCTTCGCGTTCTTTTATGAAACTTACCTCTGCTGCCACATTTTCTAATCTTCCCTTAGGATCTGCGGCGATGACTTCCATGAGTCTAGCGTAGCGTTTTGGAGTGTTGTGGAAGTCTGGGATCGTTTCCGATACTTCTTCCACAGGCAGGTCACTCACGAGATCTTGGAATGAACCGAATGCCTTAGCAGCCTGATACGCCTGTCTACTATTCTCCACCACATCGTAAGTGTGGCAGTTTTCGATATAGTTATAACATCTCCAGACACCACCACCTTCGCCATAGGCAAATGATCTTCCGCCTCTTGCTGGATAGATATTGAGCGTCTGCCCACCGAGGTCTTTCTTCACGCGAAGCACCTTCCAGTTAATATGACGTGTCACTGCCTCCACATTTCTCATAACCTGGAGCGGGTTTTTAAAGACGAACTCATTGATTCGCTGTAGAATATATTTGGAGCGCTTTCCCTCTGCAGTTTCATAGACTGCCAGATAGGTGTTGTTGATGTGGCCACTATCTATTTCTTCTCCCTCGACGAATTCACCAGCAATAGCAAATTCATGGCTAATGGCCTTGATCTTTTCTTGGGGCTGATTACATGGATGACTCATAGCGTTAAATTAAAGTTTTAAATTTGATGTGGTTTACAATACGGCCTCTATCCCAAAGTTCCTATCTGGTAGATGACCATGGTTCCGCCTTTTTCCAGGGCTATTTCTTGGCGCTTTACCTTGCTTCCAAGTAGCTGCTCCATCATGCGGATTTCTTGCTTGATGAGACTCGGGTAAGCCTGGAATAACTCGTAGAGTGGATTGTGATATTCCTCGATGCGGAAGCCGTATTCTACATCATACTTACAGCGGCTAAAGCAGCCAGATTTGTCACGGAGATCCGCTAGCCTCGTTGCCTTCTCTACGAGGGATTTCCCTTTGTTGATTGTGGTTGCCCAGTCGTCTCTCTGCTTCTCGAAGTGATGGAAAAAGATTTTCTCCGGCGAACTTTCACCGAAAAACTTCTGCATCCCCTCCATCACGTTCAGCACGAGTTCTGATCCAGGTTGTGGGAAAAGCTCATCGCACTTAGAGGTAAGTTTATAGAGTTTCTCTGGTCTACCCACTCCACTCCTAGGGACGCGCCAAGTTTTGAGATAACCCATCGTTTCCAGCTTCTGGCAGTGCTGCTTCACTCCCATGTAGCTCATTTCTAACTCGCGCGCTAGGTCAGCCACCGCCATACCCTGTGACTTCTTTATCGCCTCTATGAGACTTAGAAGTTTAGGCCTAGAGAGCTCTCTGAACGCTTCGTTAAACATGAAAAATGACTACCTCTGGATTAAATTTTAGTGCCTGAAGTGTCTGTGTTCAGTGAAGATCATGGCGATGCCAGCTGCATCTGCAGCCTCTATGACTTCCTTGTCACGGATAGAGCCACCAGGCTGGATGCATGCTGTTGCGCCTGCTTTTATCGCGGCATCTAGTCCGTCAGCAAATGGGAAGAGTCCGTCAGAGGCTAGCACGCTGCCTTCGAGTGACAATCCAGCTTCCTCCGCCTTCCAGACTGCCAGCTTAGATGAGTCCACACGGCTCATCTGCCCGGCTCCTATTCCGAGCGTGCGGTCTGCCTTAGCGAATACGATTGCATTAGACTTCACGTGCTTGACCACTTTCCATGCGAACCTCATAGCTCTCATTTCATCTTCAGAAGGAGGACGCTTAGTCACTACTTTTTCTTCTAAATTCTCGAGTCCCAGAGGAGCATGATCACGGTCCATTACCATGATGCCACCAGGAGCAGATCTAAGCATAGGCTTTTCTTTCTCCATGGTATATTTATCCACATTCATCTTGATCAGACGAAGATTCTTCTTCTTTTGTAAGATCGCACGCGCTTCTGCTTCGTAGTCTGGTGCAATGATCACATCGGTGAAAATCTCACTAATCACACGAGCTAGCTTTTCCGTCAGAGGTCGATTACAAACAATCACACCACCAAATGGAGCCTGGGTATCTGTCTCGAATGCGCGGTTCCACGCCTTACGCAGACATTCATCATCTTGCCCTATTCCACATGGGTTCGTGTGCTTGAGAATAGCTACGGTAGGACGCGCAAAGTCAAAGATAATGTCAGCTGCAGCCTCGATATCTAGGACATTGGTATAGCTGAGTTCCTTGCCCTGAAGCTGGCTGAAGTAATCGCTAAAATCACCATACATCGTAGCCACCTGATGTGGATTATCACCATAGCGGAGGTTACGCTCGAAAGGCAGAGTGAGTGAGAATGATGAGCGAGAGCACTCATTAGCCTGACTTAAGAAATTATTGATCGCACCATCATAGTTAGATGTACGGATGAAGACCTTGATCGCGCACTCTTCTCTGAGCTTAGCGGTAGTATCACCATTATTCTCATCCATTTCTGAGAGCACGCGTGAGTAGTCCTCTACATCTACTACTACAGTCACACTTTTATAGTTCTTAGCCGCCGAGCGCAGCATAGATGGCCCACCGATGTCGATGTTCTCGATCGCTTCATCCAGAGTCACACCTGGTTTAGCGATAGTTTCCTCAAAGGGGTAAAGATTCACCACTACGAGATCGATCTGCGGGATGTTATTGTCCTTTGCTTGTTGCTGATGCTCCTCACTATCTCGGCGTTGAAGTAGACCACCGTGGATCATTGGATGAAGAGTCTTCACTCTACCATCGAACAACTCTGGAGCGCCGGTATAAGTCGAGACATCGATCACTGGGAGATCCGCATCTCTAAGTGCCTTTGCAGTGCCGCCTGTAGAGAGAAGTTCCACTCCCATATTATTTAACCCGGTAGCGAACTCAACGAGTCCGGTCTTGTCTGATACTGATAGTAGTGCGCGTTTGATAGCCATATGAGTGATGTAATTTTATTAGGTAAGTAAATGATCTGGGCTTAGCCAGTGAGTGAATTGAATGTAGTGCTGTTATCTGATCTGAGTAGTCTGAGCAAGTGGAATATGTGCTTTATTTGGGTTGACTTAAGAGTCTGTCGGAGTTGAAAATTGCGACTCTATAAACCATTTTTCTGATTCCCCTCATTTTACGCCTGATTTAGTGGTGAGGAGTGGAGCTTTGGGCCGGGGAGTTGTAATGTTCGCGGTTAGAGCTGATTGCTGGTGGTGATTTGGATAGGGATGAAGCTTTGGTTACCTTTTACGTTGTCTTGAGGAGGGTGTGGAGCCGTTTGCAGTTATAGGCTAGACAGATGAGATTCCACTCACCTGCCATTTTCTCTAGCCCCCTGAGGCGAAAGCTCATGACTTCTTTGATGATTTCGAAGACGGTTTCTACTGTTTGCGATCGAAGTTTGTAGATCGCCCAACCTTCGGATGTTTCTAACTTTTCTTTCATTGTTAACAAGGTGGGATCTTTGATGCTTTTGTTAGATGGCTTTGACTCTGGTCGGTAATCGTAGCTTCTTGCCTTGTAGGCTTCTTCGCAGTGAACGCTGACGTAGGGTTCGCAGCTGGTTTCGTTCTGGAGGTGTTGGATTGCTTCAATTTTGGCTATTTAACTAGAAAAGTCCGACAGGCTCTTAAAGTGTATCAATCATGAAAAACGATCATCACAGATCACTTAGCAACGGTACAAGCCAATGGAGTCCTCTGCGCGGTGAATATTGATGGTAAGGTTCAGACGACTTCAGCTGGAGACATTTCTAACAGCTAGCATCATACTCTATTTTATATTTACTCTATCTCTAAGACATTCACAGCAGTAGCCGTGATGTAACTCAGTGAGAAGCTGGGCAATTTTCTGGATGACTCAATGAGGACATTTCTTCCGCACTATGAGATTCCTGAAGAAATCACCATACGCCAGTTGCTCAACCACACGAGCGGGCTATCAGATTATTTCAGCCAGCAAGAATACCAAGATGCAGTTCACACTCACCCTAGAAAACCTTGGGACTACGAGAAGATCATGGAGAAAGGACTTTAATCATGAACTACTAGCCGGAGTGGTTCCATCGACAAATGGAGGCTTCCGAGAGTTCTACGACCCAGGATGGATTACTACGGGATGTTTCATTTCCACAGTGGAGGAAAGCCGATTGTCCTACAGTAGTCCTCTCCCATTTGGGACATTCTTCCAAAGACGTGTTCCACTCGCACTCTAATTTTACTGATCCGTTTATTCCGCGGCTCTTCTTCCTTGCTTAAAGGAGCGTTACGCTGCCCCTTTCTCATCAAAAATCCTTCCGCATTACAGTCCTTGAGAACATATTCTTCGCGTTCCTCCGAGTGGTAGGCGAAGTCAAGCTAGCGGTCTATGAAGAAGCTTCAAAATAAAGAAACGCCTTCGCAAGACGCCGAATAACCAATACTCCACATCAAACCTTGTTGAAATTAGCGAACATCACATAAAATATCACATTTTTACACACGCCAACACACCCAAGCGCAACACTTACCTAAAAAAAGTCGTTTTTCAATTTACTCA
>CALFBV010000068.1 GCA_937951395.1 uncultured Rubritalea sp. | reverse complement strand
GCACTACTACGAAAAATGGCATTAAACATCCTCAAGTCTGACACAACAGTCAAAGACACCATACGCGGCAAACGCCTTCAAGCCGCATTTAATGAAAACCTCCTAGCTCAATTCTTACATCTCAAAGTGAGGTAGCCCTGTCTCATGCTAGCACTTTATAAAAAATCTCATTTCTTGATTTTCGGATATTGGTAAGCTTGATATGATTTAAGTACAGTTGAACTAGCCAACAAACTACCTCTCTTAGGTATTTATCTAAATTTAGCACAATTATGCCTACGTGAATCACACTTTCTGCTGTATGTGAAAGCTTTGCCATGATGCGTCCTAAACTACCTTTGCGTTTTGCATTTCCAAATTTCCCTTCTACTGGTATTCTATCTCGCTCGTCTTGTTGCATTTCTTTTTTCTTCGCTTCGAGGACGGCTTTATTCTCTTCAGTTTGTTTAGGTGGTCGACCTAATTGCTTTCCAGTTAGACGTATTCCGAGCTCTTTACAGTATCTTCTGTTAGATCTAGTTTGATATATCGTGTCAGCATGGACACTTGCCGGGTAATAGCCAAAGCGTTTTCGATAGCTCTCTATCTGTCCTGTGAGATCTCCACTTTCGTTGTAAGCATCCCAACTCAGCTTATCCACAGTTACATAGCCTGATGCTAAATGACTGATCGATAACTTAGCTCCAAACTCAACTGGAGTTCCAGATTTACCTCGAACAATGGGTCGTATATGAGGCTGGCTGATGCTCACTATACGGTCTTGGATAGAGTTGCTGTGACTCTCATGTTTCTGGAGTTGCTGTGCGTAAAGAGTATGGATTACTTGGAGGCAACCTAGTTGATAATTACTAAGAAGTGTGAGAGAGCTACCGTTTTCTAACAACGTATCAAGGTGAGATAAATTGCGTTTAACAAAACCGAGCTGCTGCCTAATTGCTTTTCTAATTTTCTTCTTTCCTGGTCTCTTTTGCTTGGAGACCGTTAGATATTTTTTACGTGCTTGGATACGGTAGGTGCGTGGTTTTCTTCGTTTGCTGATCAATGGATCGTGCAGTAGATCAATGTAGGATTCGGTCTTTTCTCGTGCTTCATTGAGCAACTTTAAATCTGTTGGATAGGTGATATCAGCTGGGGTGCAGGTCGCATCTACGAGAAGCTTTCCACCATGCGAAGGAGGATCTTGGTCGCTATCTTCACTAGGTTGCGCATCCTCATTGCTGAGTGCTGAGGTGATGATTTCATTGTTAATTTTCTGGAGATCTTCTTGGCTAAAACGACTTCGAAAATGCACCATCATGGAAGGATCAAAAAGCGGCGCTTCTTCATACTGGTGCAAACCTAAGAAATATTGAAGGAATGGATTTTCTTGGATTTGAGAGACGGTTTCTTCATCAGTGCAGCAAAGACGCTCTTTAATGATAAGAGCTCCAAAAGCTATTCTTCCAGAGAGCGCTGGGGCGCCCATGTTAGTCTTCTTGAAGCCTTTGGAGTAAAGAGTTTGAACATCTTCCCAAGGGACTAGTTGACTCAGGTTAATCCATCTGTTAGAGGCAGGTAATTTACCACCAAAAGGGTGGATGAAGTCGATAAATTCAGTTTGATTTGGTTGGTTTCTAATCATGTGAGGTGCACGCTTTTTCAAAGGAGTAATAACATATCCGTGCACTTCTAGCTCTAATATTGTTCCAGAAGTTTTACTCTACATGCTTTGAGAACTTTTTCAGTAAACCCTAACTAATTTTGGCTATTTGACTAGAAAAGTCCGACAGGCTCTTAAGCAGATTTTTTCTCTTTTACTGCTGCCGGATCTGGAGCAGACGGAACTCTAGGCGTCTCTACAGGTGCAGGCACCTTTGGCAGGACGATGGCTTTTCGTGTCACATCGCCGCCCACATTCCCCTCAGCAGTGGCAGAAATGAAGTTTTCTATGACAGCAGAAGGGTCAACAAAGAATCCGGCTTCCCCGTTTTTATTAGAAACGGTGATTCCACAGGTAAGTTTTGTCCCGCTGCCCTGCACTACGATTCCAGAAAGAAGATTACCCGATGAGAAAACACGCTCTAGCTTCGCCTGAGCTTGAGAGTTAATAACAATTCCACATTGGCTATTCCGCTCAGTCTTTACTTGGATCAGGTGCACATCCGCACCTTTCCCCATGATTAGAACTCCGCTACCTATGTTCTCACTCGCCGTCACATTTGTGAGCTTACCACTGGCGCCTTTCCAGAAATCTACGCCATGGTCATAGTTATTAGAAATATCGCAATCAGTGATTTCAGCGTAGCTATCCGCACCCATGACGCTGACACCATCCCAAGCATTTGCCGATATATTGCACTTCTCCATTTTAAGTCTACCCGAGACCACTGCCAGCCCATGACCAGATCCATTTTCCACCGTCACGTTTCTCATCGTGAGGTTTGCATCTAGCATAATCAGCGGGTAGCGCTCGGTAGCATCATCCTCGTAGCCTTTGCCGGTCACCGTGAGATTTGAGATCGTGTAAGACTGGTCTTTTCCCGTGAGTGTGAATGCTGAGGTCAGCCTAGTATCACACTCTATAGTGGTAAGTTTCTCGCCCTGCCCCTTGATTTTGATTCCTTTATTAAACAACGCTGGCAGTTCATAAGCTCCTTCTCCTAGAATTGCAGTATCGCCAGCTCTGAGCATATCCGCAGCAGCATTCAGGGTGGCAGCATCCTCCGGAACGCGCAGTGAATACGGATATGAATTGATCTTATTCTTTAGAGTAACTGTAGATGAGTGGTTTGGATAAATCAGTAATGCCCTATCTAACAGATCAATCGCTTCTGGTGAGTATTTCCCGTTGTCTAGAGCCTTGGCTTGGTCTACCAATTTTTGAATTTCTAACAAATCTGCACGCTCTTTGATCTTTCCTTTTTCTAGGGCATCAGAGAATTTAACCACTTCCACGTGCGAGTATGAGTCATCAAGTAATAGACCGATGCTGTCTTGCGCAGCCTCCCAATCCCTCTCCTGCAGAGCCTGCTCCACAGCTTTCACATTTTTAGCGATTCGCTTCTTACGTTCCTGCTCCTTCTTCACTAGCTTCTCTGCTAACTCCTCAGCCTTCCGTCTCTCCAGTTCCTTTTTAATAAGCATTTTTTCCTCAGGGGAAAGCTCTGCTGGTTTGTCAGGAGTCACTTCAGCCTCAGATGCTACAGGATTAAGTCCTGTGGCATCACTCTCAGCTATACTTTTCTTCCGCGCATCAAAAATAAGATGCTGCAATAATAACCAAGAGACAAAACCCACCACAATCGCGGCGCACATGAAGACCAAGACATTCGTCAACGCTCCACCTCTGCGCATAGCGCGAGGAGACTGATTAAAATGAAATTTTGTGGAAGAAGTATCCAAATGAGTAGTCTTAATAAATTTATAAATAGCGTGGATCTTCGATATCACTTATTGCCTGCATCACAATATCAGCTATTTTCTGGTAGCCATCTTTGCCTTTGTATTGCTTCAGAGTCTCTGCGTCGAAATAAATAGGGTCTCCCACCACCACTGATATCTGAACCATTTTCATTTTACCTGATCCACGTGGAAGAGCCTCTCTTGCACCAAAAATCCGCATTGGCTGAACCGTCGTCTGAGATTTAGCAATGACAAGACCAACACCCGGGAGTGCGGCTCCTAGCTCACCTGTCATCGTCCGCTCACCTTCCGGAAACAGCACCACCTTCTTGCCATTTTTCAATGCCTTGATGATTTTCTTAAGCCCCGTCATATCTGGATTATCCTGATCTACAGGGATGGCATCCCACTTTGTGTAAAGCCACCTGGAGAGTCCTGTAAATAGAGTCTTACGTGCGAGGTAAGTCACATTTTCAGGATGAGAAATACCAATCAGCGGAGGATCTAGAAAACTCTCATGGTTTGCAGCCATCATAACTCCGCCCTCTTTCACAAGCTTCTCTTCATTGACTACATTAAGATTATAAAAAGCCCTTCCAGCACTTCTAAAGAACGTGTAACCCACCCAATAAACTGTCTTCATCATAACTTTGTAAATTTTAAGATTTAATAGCCACCAGCATACTCGCTGGTGCCCCGCGCTCTCTGAGAACTTCCATTACAGTCGAGACCACTTCATCAATATTCATTTCGCTGGAGTCGATCACTACTGCCCCATCTGCAACTATGAGAGGAGAAGCCTTTCTCTTACTATCCTCCGCATCTCGCTTGGCTACTTCATCAGCCAGACCTTCAGCAGATCTTCTAGCTAGTCTCACCTCTTCGGAGGCATCTATGTAAATTTTAAATGGCGTCTCAGGAAATACCACGCTTCCAATGTCACGCCCTTCCATCACCACACTACCAAGCTTGAGATAGTCTCGCTGTTTCGCAACTAAAAGTGCTCTCACCTCTGAGATAGCAGCCACACGTGAAACACGGTTATTCACCGCATCTTGTCTCAGCTCATCACCAGGATAAAAGCCATCCACCAAGATAGTGGAAACACCATCTTCCACGCCACAGCTAAAGTCCACTTGCTCTAACATCTTGATCACTGCCGCAGCATCGTCCGGGTTCACACCATCGCGTAATGTCGCCCATGCCACAGCGCGATACATCGCCCCTGTATTGACCATGATCAGCCCCATCCTCTTAGCCAGTCTCTTCGCCACAGTGCTCTTTCCAGAGGCTGCTGGTCCATCGATCGCCACTGCTATGTTGGCTATGTTATTCTCCCCGCTCATGCGAAGAACCCTAGCTTGTTCTTAACAAATGAAAAGTATTATCCTGAGCAAATACTAGCGAGTTTCTCGAAGTAATCTGGGAAGGTTTTTGCCGTGCACCCGGGATCATTGATGATGACAGCTGTATCACTCAGAGCAACTAATGAGAAACACATCGCTATCCTGTGGTCATCATAGGTGTCTATTTCAGCGAGCTTTAGCTCAGAAACAGGAATAGGTGTGATCTCGATGTAGTCATTACCTTCCACCACTTCAACTCCGAGCTTGCGGAGTTCCGTAGCCATAGCGAACAGTCGATCAGTTTCTTTGACGCGCCAGTTGTAGATGTTTCTGATCGCGGTCTTGCCTTCTGCGAAGAGAGCGGTTGTGGCGATGGTCATTGCGGCATCTGGGATGTGGTTCATATCTTGATCTACTCCTTTTAATTTACCAGCTTTGACAGAAATGTAATCGTCTCCCCACTCCACCTCGGCACCCATATCAGAGAGGACATTTGCAAACTGCACATCTCCTTGTACGCTAGACTTCCCGATTCCAGTGACTTTCACTCCACCACCTTTGATCGCGGCAGCGGCCATGAAGTAGGATGCAGAAGACGCGTCGCCTTCCACCATAAATACTTCTGGTGATTGATAAGTTTGGCCTCCTTTGATTCTGAATACAGTAAAATCATCGTTTTCTACCTCCACTCCAAATTTAGCCATGATGTCTAACGTGATCAATATATAGGGCTTAGAAACCAACTCGCCAGTGATCGTGATCTCGCAGTCTTCCTGAGCAAGTGGGGCAGCCATTAGCAGGGCTGTTAGAAATTGGCTAGAGATCGAGCCATCAATATTCACCTTCCCGCCATGCATTCCTGATGCAGAAATTTTCACTGGTGGGTAGCCTTCCGTCTTCAGACACTCTACAGTGCATCCCGCCTCACGGAGCGCATCTAGCAGAGCATTAATGGGACGCTCCTCCATTCTAGGCTCTCCTATTAGAGTGTATTCACCCTTCCCTAGACAAAGCGCTGCACATAGCGGGCGCATTGCAGTGCCGGCATTTCCTAGAAATAATTCTAGAGGCACGTGATTATCAAACGCTCCTCCATTCCCCGTTACCTTGCAGACAGTTTTGTCCTCAGACAAGGAAAAGCTTACCCCTATCTTAGTGAGTGCATTTAACATGTGGCGGATGTCATCGCTATCTAACAGATTACGTATCTCCGTCACACCATTCGATAGCGCAGCCAGAAGCAGAGCTCTATTAGAGAGGCTCTTTGACCCTGGTAAATTGATTTCCCCTTCGATCTTAGCGATCGGTTCTAGTCTTAGTGAATCCATATTGAAAATTGTCTATATTAAATCTCTGCGACGTTTCGCCTCCGTGAGATACGCCAGCATTTCTGGCTCATTGTTTGTCCTTAACATTTCCTGAACCTTAGTCAGCTCAGTGATACTTTCTGCGAGAGACCGCTGAAGAGCATCTCTATTTTCTAACATAATCTCAGTCCAAAGCTCAGGATCACCGGAAGCCACCCGTGTGGTATCACGAAGACCTCCTCCTGCCAGCTCACCAATATCTTCAAACGACAGCCCAACCATAGCAACCATACTCGCCATCGCATGTGGGAAATGACTAATCCTAGCCACCGCATAATCGTGGTCTTCTGGGGTAAGTTTTCGAATTCTGCAACCAAGCGTAGTCCAGAATTGCTCTAGAGTTTCCAAACCTTCAGCACCCTCATTTTCGCTAGTAAGAATACACGCTGCACCATTTAATAAATCACCATGTGCAGCGGAAAAACCTTTCTTCTCAGAGCCTGCCATAGGATGACTCCCCACGTAGCTCACTTTAGTATCCTCCAAAAGAGGTTCTATCTGATCATGTGTCAGGCGCTTCACACTACCCACATCCGTGATCAAAAAGTCTTCACCTCTGCGAATCTCTAACAGTTGTTCAACTAAACCAGCCATGGCTCCCACAGGTGTAGACAAGATTACTAAATCCGCAGCTCTTACCACCGCCGCGAGATCTGATGAAGCGAGTGAGATCCCCATGCGCCTTGCCTCCTCTGCTACGTCCGGATTTCTAGCCCACAGAGCGACCTCCACATCAGGAAGCTTCTCCTGAACAGAGATCGCCACCGAGCCACCTAATAGCCCAGCACCTAGAATTGCTACTCGCTTTATCATTCGGTCAGAAAACTAATACACCGAGGCCTGACAAGCAAGACTCGGTGTAGAAAAATTCAGTATTTAAGCAATATATTCCTTAAGGCACTTTAAAAATGTGTGCGGGGTTAGAGTCATGAGGATCTCGCACTTTAGTTCCACTAGGGATACCTCTCACGTCGACTTGGTTATGAGTGAATGGATTATAAACAAAACCAGCTTTTCCTGGAACAGGAGCTGCGAACTTAGTAATCTTAGGCTTCACCACTGGTGGCTTAGGCACTGTAGGGGTGGTTGTATTATTCACTT
>CALFBV010000067.1 GCA_937951395.1 uncultured Rubritalea sp. | reverse complement strand
GTTAAATAGATTGGGAGCATGTCAAAGAAACCAGCTATTTTAATCCTAGGAGCTCCAGGCTCAGGAAAGGGGACTCAGGGGGTGACTCTGGGGAAACTTCCTAAGTTTTTCCATTGCGCTTGCGGAGATGTGTTCCGCTCGCTAGATACCCGTACGGAATTAGGGAAGAAATTTGTAGAGTATTCCAGCAAGGGACAGCTCGTGCCAGACGAATTCACCATTGATCTATGGAAAGCACAGATTGATAACTGGAAGGACAGCCATGTGTATTTCCCAGATGCAGATATTCTCATTCTCGATGGCATTCCTAGGAATGTGGAGCAGGCGAAAATTCTCGCTGACTATATAGAGGTGCATCAGGTGTTCCATCTTTCATGCCCGGATCGCGATGAGCTAGCGCGCAGAATGCGTAAGCGTGCGCTTCGCTCTAACAGAATAGATGATGCCAATGAAGAGGTGATTCAAGAGAGGATCCAGACTTATGAGGCAGAGACGAAGCCAATCATAGAATATTATGATGACGCGATCATCACTGACATCAATGCCGCACAAGAACCGATCAAGGTGCTGAACGATATCATTGAAAAAATTATTTCCTTACCCATCTATGAGGAGATGAAAAAGGTAGTTCTTTAAACTTACAGAAATTGGATAAGATAAAATTACTTTTCATGGGGACGGGGGACATAGCGCTCCCTTCTTTTGTTGCTTTGTTAGAAAATGACTCTGACTACGAGGTGGTGGGGCTTTTTACCCAACCAGATAAACCTGTGGGCAGAAAGCAGGTGCTGACTCCTCCTGCCATCAAGGTGCTCGCTGAGGAAAAGGGTATCCCTGTCTGGCAGCCAGATAGGCTCCGAGGATCGGATGAATTAGAAGTGATCGATGAACTTGCTGTGGACATCATTGTTGTGATGGCGTATGGGCAGATCCTGCCTAAACGCGTGATCCAGGCTCCACGCATCGCGTGTATCAACCTCCACGCATCCTTACTTCCTAAATACAGAGGTGCATCCTGCATCCAAGGTGCGATAGATGCTGGCGATGTGGAGACAGGAATCAGCGTGATGCACGTAGCCCCAGCACTCGATGAAGGAGATGTTATTTTACAACACCGCTTAGCGATTCAGCCAGATCATACTGGTGGGGTGGTGCATAATCTGCTCGCAGAAAGTGCTCCAGTAGCTCTTTTAGAAGGATTAGAACGATTAGTCGATGGCACGGCTGAGCGACATGTCCAAGACTCTGAAAAATCTAACTACGCTCCTAAGTTGATGCGCGATGATGGTGAGTTAGACTGGTCAATGTCCGCCGAAGAAATAGAAAGACGCGTGCGAGCTTATGATCCGTGGCCTGGGACGAGTACGACTTTCGTAGAGGCAAAGGGGAAGGCTCAAGGAAAACGGAAGCGATTGAAAATTTTCCCACAGATTAGAATAGAACAAGAGATGCATGGAAATCCAGGCGAGGTTCTAGAGCTGAGCAAGAATGGTTTGGTCATTGCCTGTGCCGAAGGGGCTGTCAGATGCACTAGCATCCAGCCAGAGGGTAACGCCAGATTGACCGCCGAGCAGTTCGCTACTGGCGGGCGTATTGTGGTAGGCGACCTACTTTCTTAGCTTTTTCAATGCCTCAAGTCTCTCCAGCATCGGAGGGTGTGAGTAGTCTAGGAAGACTGGGAGTGGATGCGGTGTGAGGTTGACTAAGTTATCAGCAGAGAGTTTTTTGAGTGATTGCATCAAGTGATCAGGTGTGCCTTGTGCATTTGCCGCATAGGCGTCTGCTTCAAATTCATCCTTCCGGCTACCGTAGTTGCTGTAAATGCTGAGGAGCTTCTTCACGGGGGCGAAGAGTAACCCGAAGAAGACTAGGCCAGCATAGACGGATATATTATCCATGTGGAAAGCATCGAAAAGTTGTCTGGCTACAGCTCCGTCTTTATCAGTCAGTAGACCGATGAGGAAAAAGACGACAAGTGACTGGATGATGCCTGTGATCATGCGTTTGATGATGTGCTTGCATTTGAAGTGGCCTATCTCATGCGCTAAAATACCTACTAATCCCTCAGTGGTGTGGTTCTCAACGAGGGTGTCAAAGAGGGCGATTTTTTTGTTCTTACCAAAGCCGGTGAAGAATGCGTTCGACTTTGTTGAGCGTTTGGATCCGTCCATGATGAAGAGTTCTGTTAGAGGGAAATCACATTTCTTCGCCATGTCATTGATGGCATCTTTAAGTTCGCCTTCAGGCATAGGCTCGAATTTATTAAACAACGGCAAGAAGACCGATGGTGCAATGTAGGTGAGTAAAAGCTGGATGATGGTAAATGCCGCCCAAGCCCATAGCCATGCATAATCTATAGTTTCAAAGATCCACAAAATAAGCGCTAAAATAGGAGCAGCAATTACCGCCATGAGGATGAGCCCCTTGATCTGATCCATGATGAATGTTTTTACCGTAGTCTTGTTAAATCCAAATTTCTCTTCGATCACGAATGTGTCATAAAGCTGGAAGGGTATCATGATGATGATCTGTGCTGCGAAAAGAATGCCCATGAAGATCAGGCCTGTGACAATTTCTCCGTGACCAAGTCCGCGCACATAGTTGTCTAGCCAGCCAAACCCACCAGCGAGCCAGAATCCGAGCATCAGCATGAGTGAGAAAATACTCTCTACAATGCCGAATTTCTCCGTAACTCGGGTGTAGTTCTGTGATTTAGCATACTTGTCAGCATCGAAGACATCTGCAAATTCTGTGGGCAACTTAGGGTCCAGAGCCTTGAGGTTTAGTAGCGTAGCGATGAAGTCCAGCTTCCATAGTGCGAACAGTGAAATGATGATAAAGAGTGCTAATGCGTTTTCCATCCCGCATCCATAATCCGCTACAGAAGATATGCAAGACTAGAGTTTTATGCAGTTTGCTTGAGTAGGTTCAGCATGTGTGTGCTTTCAATATTGATTCGATAGATCCCCGTCACTAGCAGGGCTTTTCCGTAAATCCCTAGATCCATAGAGCCGAGCGTATCGGCATAAGTTACTAGGGTAGGGTGATCGATGGGATGAGTTGGTTAGACTGTTTTCTGAAAATTTCAAATTCATCTTTGGTGCCGGAGCATCTCTTTCTAAGGGAAGAAATGTGCATGCCATCCTCCATCTGTTCACTAGTCATTCTGGCATACTTATTTTCAAAGTCGTGGGCTCCGAATGTAAAATTTGAGCCAGCTGTTACTTTCGTCGTAGACTCTATGAGAACTTTATATCTACTATCTAGTGGAAGTTTCCTATCCACAACACGTAGTATTCTCCAATAATTTGATTCCCAGAGCATGGGCACTTTTGTATTCATCTTTTCCCTCGGATACCTAGCCTGGATAGTGATGCTAAGTGGTGTATAGTTGTCTTTCAGACCACTGTTAATTGTCGATTTTGTGATTTCTATGTTTGGATAGCTGTCACTGAATAAGTAAGTGAAATACTGGGTCAATTCCTTAGCGTTTTTACCGACAAGATCTT
>CALFBV010000066.1 GCA_937951395.1 uncultured Rubritalea sp. | reverse complement strand
TAATGACTAAGTATGTTATATGCATGAACGTAAGTGGGGTAAAGGGAAAGAAAAAAATAATAGTAAGTGAGTCTTTATCATCAGATTAAATCACTCATTTTTATTATTTCATAAATAGTGGCTTGTGAGGAAATACACGTTGGTCTTGAGGAACTCTGAGTTTGTTTTCTAAAACTTGGATTGTTTTCTCCAGTCCGTAAGGCTTCTGCCCCAGATCACGTCGTTGCCATTTTATTTTGAGTTTCGAGAGAGCTCGCTGATTAGAGCCATAGATTTCTTGCATCGTCATGCGCTTGGTCACCTTGTTCAAGGGGTGGTTCTGTCCGATTACTATCTCATTAGTAACGGTATCCACACGATAATTGTTGGAGCGATGAAAGAGCTCTAGCGCATAATCATAAGCTTCCTGATGACGCTCTGGAAGCTGCTGCATCACGTGGAGTATCCTTAGCTCGGTTTGTCTTTTTATGTGCCTAGGAAGATCAGGTGTTTCTAGTAATTCACGATAGGTTTCTACCGCGGCAGGATAGTCTGGATTTCTGTGTCTGTTAGCTTCTAGCATTGCCTTGAGGTTTAATAGTTTCCACTGGCCAGGATTGATTTTAATGCCTTGGTTGAGTATGTCCTTACCCTTCTGTATGTATTTTTTAAACGCCTTTTGTCTGCCCACCTCAGTCAGGGTCTCATCGTCCCGTTTATCCGCAGCTGCATTTGATGCCATATGCCAAGAGGCTTGATCCCAGTAATAGAGATTATACGGATCTAAGAGTACGATTTCAGAAAAATAATCCTCAATTTTATCCCATTCCTGATCAGAGTGGTAACGTGAAGTAGTATCACTCATAAGTGCCGCAATGGTGGGGCGAAGGCTGCCGTAAGTTGCTACAAAAGCCTTCTGCTTGAGCCTAGTTCTATCCTCTAAGGATAATCTAGGTGGGACGAGTTTTAGTCTATGGAGCTCATCTGAGAGCTTCTGTTCGTATGGCATTCTTAGCCAGCCAGTGACTCCCAGTATAGCGATGATTACGACAATGTTGAGTGATTTGTTCATCCTTTAAAACTCTTTCTTTCTAAAGGTTAACCATGAAAGTACGATGTAGATAGCGAAATAAAACGAAGCGATTATTGAGATTTGCCACATGATTTTCATCGGGATGTTCCGGCCATCTATCACGCCATCCTCTACTGATAAGAATTGTAAATCAGGGAAGAATACGGCAATTGCGAGCGATATGTTAGAAAGCGTGTTTGATTCGCCAAACTGTGCCATCACCGTGGCATATTCACGCGCGTCAGCCTGAATGAGGCCAATTACGATGACCACTAAAGTCAGAATCTGGGTGAACAATGTGGATGAGGAAAACGTCGAGATTAATAACGCTATCGAGGCTATCACAGTGGCTTTCAAGAAAATAGCAAACGCCGCGTAATGAATATTCATCGTTACCCCATGAGCTTTCAGGCCAGCGAGTTGTTCATTGATCATCTCTTGTGGCATACCAATGCCCACTAGTTGCTCAGTTTGCAGGGCGATGATAGCAGATGCTTTCTGATTTAAGAAGAAACTCAACACTAGATCCATTGCTATGAGTGATACGAAGATCAGCACTAGTATGCCTAGGAGCTTGCCTAACAAGTAGTCTAGTCTTGGCACAGGTTTACATAAAATGGTGTAAAGTGTCCGGTCTTCTATGTCCTTAGGTATGAGCAGGGCAGTGGCGGAAAGCGCAAGTATCATGGAGAACATATTCATCGCTGCGAAGCCAGCACTCTTGATCAGTCTTAGCTCCTGCTCTGGGCTGCTGTCGCCACCAGTTTCATTTGGTAAAATGATCTGCTTTGCTCCCCAGAGTAGAATGACAAAAGCGACTAGAAAATAAAACACCTTCATGCGCATTAACTGAGTAAATGTATGCCCTGCGATCACCCTTATTCTTGCAAAGGAGATAAATGACGTCTTTTGGAAATTTCTATTTTGTGGATTAGCCATCTTATTATTTCTTCTCCTTTCTCTTTCTCTCGTTAGCGGTATCGATAAATAATTTCTCAAGCGAAGATCGCGGAGTGCCGCTTCTAACGAGCTTAGCTCCACTGCTACCGTGTTGCCTAACCAGATCGTTGATCGATTCTAGTAAACCATCATCCGCATTTTCTATCACCAGTTCATGTTGGTTCTCGATAGATGTCAGCTCCTCTAGCGTCCCATCATTCACCATTTGCCCCTCAAAGATAATCCCCACTCGGTCACAAACCTCCTGCACTTGCTCTAATAAATGTGAACACAGGAAAATAGTCACCCCTTCCTCCTTCAGCCTGAAAATCAAATCCCTAATCTCACGAGATCCTATTGGGTCAACCCCAGCAGTAGGCTCATCTAGCACAAGTAGTCTAGGTTTTTGGATCAATGCCTGAGCTAGCCCCACACGCTGAAGCATCCCTTTAGAATAGCCCCCGAGTCTGCGGTCTCTAGCATGGTTTAGCGATACTAGATCGAGCAACTCATCGACTCTTTCCTTCAGTTCCTTTCCTTTGATCCCGCATAATCTGCCATAGAACTTCAGCGTCTCAGCGGAGGTCTGGTGCTTATAGAAATATGGGTTCTCAGGCAGGAAGCCTATCTCGCTCCGAGCATCCACTCGTGTAGCATCACAGCCAAATACCTTACAGAGACCAGAAGTAGGGGATATTAAGCCCAGGAGAGCCTTCATTGTAGTAGATTTACCAGAACCATTCGGACCGATCAGCCCATACACCTCGCCAGATTTAATACTCAGCGAGACATCATCTACGGCGCAAAATGTCTGACGCGTAAAAATACGCTTATAAAATGGGTCATCCGGGTTCCCTTTAAAAGAGGACCTGTAAGTCTTGACCAGATTACGTATTTCAACAGCAAAGGCTGGCTCTTGCTGGAATTTAGATTTTATCATAGAACTATCACTCATTATTTCTATTTAAGAACCTAACCAATATTGGGCTCCAATCAACTAAATAGCCAAAATGTGGAGAAAGTTTTAGTGAATTCTAATTTTGATGAGAAATCACTAAATTGAACTTGATCAACAGCCACTTAGCCTTATCTTTCCGCCATCTAAATACACAATTATTATGGCAACAGCAGAAACAGAAAAACACGGATTTCAAGCAGAGGTAAAGCAACTCTTAGACATCGTCATTCACTCGCTATATACGGATAAGGAAATTTTCGTTCGTGAGTTAGTTTCAAACGCAGCGGATGCTTTAGAGAAGCTTCGTCTTAGACAGCTCACTGATAACAGCGTAACAGATGGAGATCTCCCACTAGAAATCACTATCACCACTGATGAAGAGAATAATACTCTCACTATTTCAGACTCAGGTATCGGGATGACTCGTGAGGAACTCCAGCAGAACCTAGGTACTATTGCTCACTCTGGTACTAAAGCATTTCTCGAACAGCTAAAAGAAAAGGGCGACAACAACGCAGACGTCATCGGTCAGTTTGGAGTAGGCTTCTATAGTGCCTTCATGGCTGCGGACGAAGTAGAAGTCCACACCCGCAGCTGGGATCCAGAAGTAGAGGAGCATCTCGTCTGGACGAGTGATGGCTCCACTGGCTATACTATCGAAGACAGCTCAGGCATCGCCCGCGGTAGCCGCATGGTTCTCAAGCTAAAAGAAGGGATGGAGGAATTTGCTAAGGGAGATCGGATCAAAGAAATCCTAGAGAAATACTCAAATTTCGTCTCATTCCCGATCAATCTTAACGGGGATACCGTGAACAAAGTAGAGGCTCTCTGGCTCAAATCCAAGAGCGATATCTCCACTGAAGACTACACAGAGTTCTACAAGTTCGTAGCTGGAGCCTGGGATGAGCCGCGTTACACCATGCACTTTAGCGCAGACGCACCAATCGCTATTAACTCACTCCTCTTCGTTCCTCAGGAAAACCAAGAGCAATTCGGAATGGGACAAATGGAAGCTGGAGTATCACTCTATTGCCGTAAAGTCCTCATCGATGCGAAGCCTAAGAACCTTCTCCCAGATTGGCTGCGTTTCCTAAAAGGAGTCATCGATAGCGAGGACCTCCCACTGAACATCTCACGTGAGAGCATGCAGGACAGCGCTCTCATCCAGAAGCTCAACAAACTCATCACCAAGAGATTCCTCAAGTTCCTCGAAAAGCAGGCTAAGGACGACTCAGATAAATATGAGGAATTCTTCGCCAAGTTCAGCAGATTTCTCAAAGAAGGGATCGCTACTAGCTTCGAGCACCAAGAGTCACTCGCTACTCTTCTGAGATTTGAGTCCACCATGACAGATGCAGGTAAGCTCACCTCATTCGCAGATTACATCGATCGCGCTAAAGAAGATCAGAACGAAATCTACTATATAGTAGGAGCTTCTCGTGATGTCATTGAAAATGGTCCATACCTCGAAGCCTTTAAGGCACGTGGAATCGAAGTCGCTATCTTCTCAGACGCAGTGGATCAATATGTTTTCGACACAATGCCTGAGTTCAAAGGTAAAAAACTAGTCAGCGCAGATCGTGCAGACATCGAGTTAGATGACGTCGCTACAGAAGGAGATGCCCTCGATGAAGAGTCCCTCACTGGTCTCACCACATGGATGGCAGAAACTCTAGGAGAGCGTGTAGAAAAAGTAGAATCTGGCAAGCGACTCGTAGATAGCCCAGTAGCCGCCCTCGCTCCACAAGATGCACCAAATGCTCAGATGCGTGCCATGATGAAAGCCATGGGACAAGAAGCACCAGAGCCAAAGGTCGTCCTAGAAGTGAACCCGAGACATCAAGTCATCAAGAATCTCTCTACACTCAGAGAGTCTGATGCAGAGCTTGCAGCAATGGTGACCCAGCAACTAACAGACAATGCGCTCTTATCAGCAGGTATGATGGATAACCCACAGAACATGGTAAACCGCATGAATGATCTACTAGCGAAAATAGTGAAGTAGATCAGGTTCTAATATAGAATTATTTCTAATGGCCAACCAGGTAAGTAGTTTCTTATCTGGTTGACCATTATTAGTTTATGATATGCTAACTAGTTGTTGTTTAAATAACCTTACCACTAATCTATTTGTTTTATAATTCCCCTCTTACTCGCCCACCACACAAGTAGTAGCCAGAGGGTCATGATGGCCAGTCCTCCTGTTTCATTTCCAGCAGGATTACGCTTTGCAAATTCTTCAGGAGCGATAAAGCAAAAAAGTGGCTGACTCCAGTCTATCTGTGAACCACGGAATAGAGCCAGAGCAAAGGTGACACCAGCAAGAGCAAGAAATACCCTTGGAGATAATGGGCGGATGGCATTGTAGAGACATAGGAAGGCGAGAATCCCATAGCCAATTAACCAACCATAAGTAAGCCATTGCGCTGTGCCATATTGACCTACATCATTTGCCTGGAGGGAAGAGAACATCGCAAACAAGAGAAACCCAGCGATGCTGATCACTCTTTGCAAAATACCTTTTCCTTTTGGAGCTCTACTAGATGATGCTGTTATTTCTGATCCCATAATGGCACAATCTAAATGAACTCTCAGCGGAGTCAACTAGAGAAGATCCTGCACCAGACAAGAGTTTACATTTCTTTTCTGAATGCTTGTCATTGGAAAATCTGAAGCTAACTTTACCGATATGGGCATGAAATACTTTCAGATCATCATCGTTACTTTATTAACAACACTGTCTAGCCAAGCGGGGACTCCAGCACAGGCAGAAGCCATCGTGGAGGAGCATAAGACGCTAATGAATGCTTGGCGAACTGAGCTGGCTGGCGCCAAATCTATGGAGATGATACAGCTGATAATAGCGAAAAAGCCAGATGTCCAAGCATACAAATCACGCATGATCAAGGAAGTGGGTGCTGAGCTGACCAAGCCATGGGCACTCAAGTATGGAGGTTGGCTGCTATCTAATACTCCTCTCGGAAATAAGGATGTGCAATTCATCATGGACTATGCAAAAAAATTTCACATGAATGCCCCAGACCTTGGTGATTTCTGTTACAACGTAGCACTCTCTAAGCAAGCTGTACTCCCAAAGAAGCTCTTTATCGAGAAAGCGTATAAGAAAATCCAAGATCCCAAGCAAAAGGGGATCGCTGCAATTTCTCTCGCGATTATACTCAGCGAATTAGGTGACACCGCAATCAATAACGCACGTAGACTTGATCTGGTGAAGCAAGCCATTATCAATTCCAGTGATGAAAAAATAGGTGATACAAGTGTAGGAGAAGTAGCCATGGAGATGGTGTACCGAATCCAGAACCTGAGCAAGGGTCGCCCTGCGCCGGCCGTCAACGGTATAGACAGCGCTGGCGCTCCAGTGAATCTGACTCAATACAAAGGTAAAGTAGTGATGCTCGTTTTCTGGTCTAGCTTTGATCTCAACGTAGAGAAAACAATCGAGCTGCTCGCACTCATGCGCAACATTGAGAAACAGTATACATCCAAAAAATTTGCCCTTATCGGAGTGAATAAAGACCAGATAGCAAATCTTCGCGAGTTAGAAAAAGAAGCCATGACAAGCAGTAAAAATATCTCAGATCCAGAACAGAACGTTTTCAAACAATACCGAGTAGGTGAAGCCCCACACTGCTATGTGATCGATCAGCAAGGTAACATACAATTCTCCGGAGTCGTAGGCTCATTCGCCACACTCACCATAGATGCCCTATTTAGTCGGGTTAAGCCTAGGAATCCAGTCCCAGCAACCCCCTAATGGCGCAATACAAAGGTCTTAAAATCTTACACCAAAAACCTTTAAAATCCCACAAAAGTAGGATCATAATTGAGTTTATTAGACTCTGTATGTATCAAGGCTTCTTTATCGGACTGCTTACAGTTCGAAAATAGGAAAACTAATATGACTAGGTATAGGGATTTCATTTTTAACCTAAACGTCCTAGGACAGCCCTATCTAAGGCAGGGCGATGGTAGAAACTGTGTGAATGGTTTAGTTGTATAAAAAGTTCGAGATTGAGGCGCCGTAGGTGTCAGCTGCTGCGACCTGATCTGCATTTTTTCTGGTTTCATAGTGTTGGAGGCTTTCATCGGTCACCAAAGTAACTAAAATTAATGATTAGATTAGATGATCCAACTTCTTGTCTGACGGATACATCCCCACCAGTTTGTATATTCTCCCGGAGTGCTCGCCTATAGATATCCGGTGATACGGCACTACTTGGAAAGCTCACAATTAAAGAACCTTCTATTGAATCAAAGCTACTTGATATAATTTGTGGAGTGTTTGGTGTTCCTCCGCTCGGTAATGTGAATCTAAAATCATCAGCTTGCATACGGCAATAAACTTCAAGTCCATCCTCTATAGTAATAGTTGGTAAATCATCTTCATTCAGCCAGCGACTAGTTGAGTTCTTGAACAGTGGGGAAGAATAAATCATGAAGCAAATACATACTAATCCAATTGCAATTATTGATAGTATTTTGGTAGAAGGATTCATTTTTTAATAGAGCCTCATAGCATAGCTACCCTATGGGAGAGCGATGTTTGACGAAGTATTTAAGGTTATAATTGTGTGAAAACTTGACTGAAAAGGCGCCCATAGGGTTAGCT
>CALFBV010000065.1 GCA_937951395.1 uncultured Rubritalea sp. | reverse complement strand
CTGATGTGGAGGAGATTGGCACTACGTTTTTAGAAAACGCGACATTGAAGGCGGTGGAAATCAGTAAAGTCACTAGTGGGATTATCCTTTCTGATGACTCGGGGTTAGAGGTGGATGCGCTGGGTGGTGAGCCTGGAGTTTACTCTGCGCGCTACGCCGGGACAGATGGAGACAATGAGGCGAACAACGCCAAGCTGATGAGTGAGCTATCTAAACTGCCTGCATCTACGGCAAAGACTGCGAGGTTCAAGTGTGTGATGGTCATCGCGGAAAATGGCGAGCGTCTCGCGCATTTCGATGGAAGTGTGGAAGGCTCCATCATTTCTGAGCTCACTGGGGACAAGGGTTTTGGTTACGATCCATTATTTATCCCAGATGGATATGAGAAGACATTCGCGCAGCTGGGAGATGAGGTGAAGAATACTCTGAGTCACCGCGCTAAGGCTCTTAAGCAAGTTGTCGCTTGGCTGGCTGATAGATAAAATTTCCTGTATGAAAACTTACCTCTACGTTCTCGTTGTTCTGCTATGCCAGAGTATAAACTTACCGCTAGCAGCACAGGGTCCACAGATCACTACGCCAACGGGTAAGGCAACTAGTGGGCAGACTAAGGTGGACCCGTCTACTCAGCCGGTGAATCCTTATGTGAGGTTAAATTACCCATGGCATCAAAACATTACGGTCTCGGTATTCTGGATAGGGGAGCAGCCTACTCCGCGGAACCCTACGCCAAATGCGGCGAGCTCATGGGATAGATATTGGATGAAAAGCTATGGTGGCTATGATGACCCAAATCCAGCTGCCCGAATTGGTTATCGACCCAAGGCGTTCATCCCGAAGCAGAATCCTTTCTACATCGCGCTACCCTATAACGACTGCATCAACCATAAGCTCCACAAGCCTGAAGCGAAGTTACTCATCCCTTGGTTTAAGCGTGTGAATCCCACTCCGGGGAAAACTAGCTGTAAGGGCAGATGGATCAAGATCGTCCAGAATAAGAAAGTTTGCTACGCGCAGTGGGAAGACTGCGGGCCATTTTTCACCGATGACTATAACTATGTATTTCGTAATCGGAAACCTAAGAATAAAGCGAATAAGAATGCGGGCTTAGATATTTCACCGGCTGTTAGAGACTACATGAAGATTAAGTCTGGATCAGTGGTTCACTGGAGATTCATCGACTTCGCGGATGTTCCTAAGGTTGGTCCATGGACACTCTACGGGACGAATAATCCCTTCATCGACCCCAAGCAAGACCCAGACTACTCTGCGAAAGTGAAGTTCATGAAGTATCTGAAGAAGGTGCGTGATAACCATAGAACCACGAGATAATAGATGATGTTGCTATCTAAATTTTCCACACTCTCACTATGGGGCTTCCTGAAGTTAGCATTTTTTCTAACCTTTATAGGGGTCACTCTTTTTCTATTACTCATGTGGTGGGCGAATTCCGCTGCGCAAGAAGCTGGTGAAGGAGTTCTTTTTAATGAGGTAAATGAGATGCCAGCCGAAGGGCGTGTGGCATTAGTCTTTGGCTGTGCTAAGAAAATAAACGGCAACAATAATCTCTACTTTAAATACAGAATAGAGGCAGCCTATGAACTCTGGAAAGCAGGAAAAGTGAGAGGCTTCATCGTTTCTGGTGACAACAGCTGCGATGACTACAATGAGCCAGAAGATATGAAGCAATCACTCATCAGCAAAGGCGTCCCTGCTGACAAAATAGTCTGCGACTACGCAGGTCTCCGCACCATGGATTCTGTTGTTAGATTAGAAAAAATATTTGGGGTTAGTAAAGTGATCCTCGTATCGCAGAAATTTCATAATGAGCGCGCGATCTACATCGCTCAGAAGCGCGGTATCGATGCCATTGGCTACAACGCTCAAGATGTAAAAGGCAAAGAAAGCCAAAACCGAGAATACCTAGCCAGAGTCAGAATGTGGGCAGATGAAAACATTCTTAAAACCACGCCCAAATATCTAGGAGAAAAAGAGGAGCTTGGATTTTAGACGAACTCAAATATACTACAATAATGACTATCTTTGAAAAAGTGATCGCGCGTGAGATTCCGGCTAATATCGTCCATGAGGATGATCTATGTATCTGCTTTCATGACATTGCGCCTGAGGCCCCTACGCATCTGCTGATGGTTCCTAAAAAGCACATTCCGCGTGTGGGTGAAGCGCAGGCGGGAGATAAGGAGACTCTTGGGCATATGCTACTCATGACGCAGGAGGTGGCTAAGCAGGAAGGTTTTCTTGAGAGCGGCTTCCGTGTGGTGATTAATAACGGCAGCGATGGCGGTGAATCCGTCCCGCATCTGCATATGCACATCCTGGCAGGGAGAAAAATGACGTGGCCTCCAGGCTAAATGCTAACAAGATATGAATGAAATAATGGAAATTGACCAGAAACGAGCATTCTGGCGCAGAGTGCTCATGGTGGGGGTTCTGATAGTAGTTGTCTCTCTGCTGACAATGGTTGCTCTTTATTGTTCTGGGGTGAATACGGCCAAAGCTAATGCAGATTTGTGGTCAGATTTTGATATGGATATAGCTGAGCATGCTGCTAAATACGGCGTTATTTCCAAAGCCGCTAAATGGACACTCCCATTCGCTATTCTGGGGTTGTTGGTTCTAAATATTGCTAGATTTAGGCTTAGGAAGTTGAAAAGGCAGGAGCATACGATGACGAAATCCTCTAATTAACTCAGATAATCACATATTAGGCTTGAAATTCGCCTGATTTTGTGTTTATTGACCTACCGCATCCAGCGCCCACACTAAGCTATTAAATTTTCACACAATCTTATAACTATCCTTGGAATTCATTATGGAAGAATCGAACATCGTACCGTTTGACCAATCCGATGAGTCTAGTGGAACACCAAAATCACCTATGAAAAGCAGCCTCGTAGACCAAGCATCCGAGATCGTAACAGATCCACAAGTTCTCGTAAATATAGTCTCTCAACGTGTCCGTCAGCTTAACTCTGGCAGATCGCCACTCATTGACACCCTGCCATCTATGGGTGCAGCAGATATTGCTCTTACTGAAATCATTGAGGGCAAAATAGTAGTGACTCCAGCTGAGAACGTTTAATTTCTCAGCTAGTTCACAGCTATATAAATACTTCACCCCGCCACAGTAAATCATGAGTGATGACATCTCCAAGAACCGGAAAGCTCGCCATGAATATCATATTTTAGACACTTATGAAGCGGGGCTAGAACTTAAAGGCACTGAGGTGAAATCCATCCGTGCCGGCAAGGTAAATATTTCTGATGCCTTCGCTAGAGTAGATAAAGGTCAGTTATTTCTCCATGGATGCGATATCCAGCCTTGGGAGACTGCTGGTCCTTGGTTTCAGCATATGTCCAGAAGACCTAGACGCCTTCTAGTGCATAAGGCTGAGCTGCTAAAAATAGACCAAGTCACTTCCCAGAAAGGCTGCACCCTTGTCTGCATGCGGATGTATTGGAAAAATAAGCGTGTCAAAGTGGAGATAGGCGTAGCCAAAGGTAAGACCCACACTGATAAGAGACACGCTCTCAGGGATCAGGTGGAAATGCGTGAGGCTCAGCGCGAGGTTTCTAGATTCAATAAGGGGTAATCGATTATGCCTGAGCTAAATTTCACCAAGCCGGTCATCATTCTAGTTCAGACTCAGATGGCGGCAAACATCGGCATGTGCGCCAGAGCAATGCTTAACTGTGGGTTAGACGAACTTCGGCTGGTAGCTCCTAGGGACGGTTGGCCAAATGCAGAGGCCATCGCGCCCTCTACAGATGCAAAGCGCATCGTGGAATCCGCAAAACTATACTCAACGGTGGCAGAAGCCGTGGCAGATTGTCACCGCGTGTATGCAGCCACCGCGCGCATCCGCCACCTGAATACGCCTGCAGTAACCGCTTCTGAAGCTGCTGCAGAGATCCACCTATCTTCTGCTGCTAGTGAGGGAGAATTCCGCCCTGCCATCCTCTTCGGGGCTGAGGCCTCTGGTCTGGACAATGATGCCATGTCACGCGCTGACAGACTCCTGCATTACCCGATGAATCCAGAGTTCACCTCGTTAAACTTAGCGCAAGCTGTGCTGTTATTTTCCTGGGAATGGTGGAGCACCAGAGCGGGTGCGATCACTACGTATGAGCAAGATTGGGAGACTGCTCCCAGAGCTGACCTGGATCATTTCTTAAATAGGTTAGAGGCAGAGCTAGAGAAAGCCGGCTTCTTTCCTAACCCTGCTAAGCGACCTAACACGATGCGGAAAATTAGAGCTTTATTCAATCGTGTAAACCCCAGTTCACCTGAAGTAAATAGCCTTCAAGGTATCATTTCCGCTTTGATTTCTGAGCGGCGATAGTTTGCTTTTACTTGCCAAATGAAAGGGATCGGTTCAGAGTAATCTCCCTTGATTGCACAAGATGAAATTCACCCTTAAAAAGAATAAGACTGAGTCAGGAAATCCTGATGTTGATTTGGCATCCCTAAAGATTCCAGAGCACATAGCCATCATTATGGATGGCAATGGTCGCTGGGCAAAAAAACGAGGACTGCCGAGAGTGGCGGGTCATCGAGCTGGCGCGGATTCTGTTAGGAAAATAGTGGAGTCTTGTGATATACTAGGGGTAAGTTATTTGACGCTTTATGCTTTCTCCTCAGAGAACTGGAACCGCCCGCAGAAGGAAGTCAGTGCCTTGATGGATTTGTTAGAAAAATTCCTTAAAGACAAGCTTCCGGAGATGATGGAGGATAATGTCAGGCTAAGAGCCATCGGTAGGCTGGAGATGCTGCCAGAGCATGTGAAGGCGGAGCTAGATAAAGCCATTTCTACCACTGCTGCGAACACTGGCGTGACCATGAATCTAGCGCTTTCATATGGTGGGCGTGAGGAAATAGTGGATGCGGCCAAGCAGCTAGTCAGGAAGGCAGAAGCAGGGGAGGTCACAGCGGATGATGTGGATAATGAACTGTTCTCCGCTCAGATGTACACCGCAGATATGCCAGATCCAGATCTGCTCATCAGAACTTCAGGCGAGGTAAGGTTGTCAAACTTCCTACTCTGGCAGCTAAGCTATGCCGAGATAGTCATCACCGATCAGCTCTGGCCAGATTTCCGCCATGATGCACTAGTGGATGCGCTCGGGGAATACACCAAGCGTGATCGCAGATTTGGTAAACTTTAATCAGAAAACATGGAACGCTATTTATTACTGTTAGATCAAGATCATGACTACCTAGACTGGGCTGCGAAGCAACTAGAGGCTGAAGGGATCCGAGTGCTAAAATGTGATGATGCAGCGAAGGCGCTGAAGATCATAGAGAAAGTGGATGTGGAGATAGCTATCGTTGATATGCTCATGCCGTCTAAGGATGGAGGTGATGGGCTCGCAGTTCTAAAGGAGATCAAATCCAAAGCCAGAAACTGGTCAGAAATGCTTGTTGTCATTACGGCTAGTTTTCCCACAGCAGCGCAGCTTATTGACGCCACTCAGCTAGGAGCGCATGATATACTCAAGAAAGAATCACTCACCTTCGAGCTTAGGCCACTGATTGAAAGTGCCTGGCAAATCATCGATGCTCGTAAGCTTGTGGAAGAGCCTGTGGTAAATAAAAATGAGATTGTTAGAGATGGAGAAGTGATCGGCTCATCGAAGGCATTTCAAGACCTCTTAAAGCAAGTGGGCAAGGTGGCCTGCACAGATGCGCCAGTACTGGTGACTGGTGAGAGCGGTACGGGTAAGGAGCTAGTAGCTACATCCGTGCATCAGTATTCGCCGCGTAGTCATGGAGAAATGATAGCTCTGAACTGCGGTGCTATCCCAGAGAACCTGTTAGAGAGTGAACTATTCGGTCATGAGAAAGGTTCCTTTACGGGAGCAGCTACTAAGCGTGTAGGCAGATTCGAGCAATGTGATAAAGGTACTCTATTCCTAGATGAGATAGGGGACATGCCTCTCACTGTGCAGGTGAAGCTTCTGCGCATTCTGCAAGAGGGGACTTATTCACGAGTCGGTGGGAATGAAGTGCTGACTACTGACGTAAGAATCATAGCCGCTACTAATAAGGATCTCGCGAGCGAGGTGGCGGCTGGGAATTTCCGTGAGGACCTCTACTATCGTCTCAACGTAGTGGAGCTGAAGCTGCCTCCACTACGTGAGCGCTTAGAAGACATCGCCCCGCTGGCAGAGTATTTCCTAAAGAAAATAACTAAGAAACAAGGCTCTCTGAGTGGCACTAGCTTACGGCTCAGCCCAGAAGCTATAGGAAAGCTCTGTGCTCATCCATGGCCAGGAAATATCCGTGAGTTAGAAAACACCATCGCCCGTGCATGTGCGCTAGCAGGCTCAGATGTGCTGCTCCCAGATGACATATCTCTAGCTGTAGCACCTGCTAACACTTCTGCTGCTGATGGTGGATCGGATGCACTCCAGCAGGTGATATCACATGCGCCTACGAGTGAGAATGTGATTAGCTGGCTAACGAGAAAGCTTATTGATGAGAGCCTCAGTTCTGCTAATGGTGACCTAGATGCAGCGGCTAAAAAGCTCAACATCAGTCTAACAGAATTGAAAGAGCAGATGAGCGCTCACTGATTATTTCTTAGGCTAATACTACTCAGCTATTTGTTTATAGTTACCACCTCGGATTAAAATCACTGCTGTCATCAGCCTTCTTTTACCTTTAGCTCACGCACTCGCTTTAGTGTGGCAAATGGACCATCTTTCTTATCATCACTAGGCTTAGCTAAAGTCCCAGACCATTCATCTGAATCCTGTGGAGAAATGTAAAAATCTGCTTGAGCAGTGACATTGGCAACTACATTCAATACCAAACAGGCATAGATCAACATAAGTTGATTACTAAGCTCATCGTGTTTTATTCTTTCATTGTTTTCCCATGCGGCTTGGGCTTTCCATTTTCATCCAGTAGCACGAAGACTATTTGGTCGATAGACAGGATGGTTTCTTTAGTCAGTTTGTTGCGCGCGATACAACTCATGGTGATGGAAGAATTTCCTAGAGACACTGTATCGAAACCTATTTCTATTACATCTCCATATCTCGCAGAGCTGACGAAGTTTATCTCTGAGATGAATTTAGTCACTAAGCTCTTCTGTTCTAGCTGGCACATACTATAGATGGCTGCTTCCTCATCTATCCACTCGAGAAGCCTGCCTCCGAAGAGTGTCTTGTGTGGGTTGAGGTCTTCAGGTTTGATCCACTTTCTACAATGAAATTTCATACTCAGAAGTTATGATGGAGAGCACTGATTGACAGTGTTTATCGTGGCATAATATCACTTTTCTGTCACATACTTAGTGGGATCTGGGATAAGGGTCACGCATTTGATTGAGCTAGGTTTGGGATTCTTATGACATCATTTGAAGCTGAGCTTGCCATGAGTATAAATTTAGCTAAGATCCTGCTCATTGAGGGGAGAAGCACCTCATGTCATCTCTTTATAAACTTATGAGTTCATCTAATAAATTTCGCAAAACTAGTATCATCATCACGCTCGGACCAGCTACAGATTCACCAGAACGTTTGGGAGAGCTGATCGATTCAGGGGTAAATGTATTCCGTCTCAACATGAGCCACGCTCAGCATGACTGGTGCAGAACAGTAGTAAAAGACATCCGCAGGATCGCAGAAGAGAAGAAGAAGCACGCGGCTATTCTCTTTGACCTCCAAGGGCCGTCGATCCGTACAGGAGATCTAGATGAGCCATATGAGCTTACTAAGGGTGATAAATTTGAAATCAGAAAGCAGTCTGCTGAAGCTTCCATTCCATTCTCCACAACGGTGAACTATGAAGGCATGATGGATGATGTAGCACAGGGTGCCACGCTCGTAGTAGATAATGGCACAATGCTGATGGAGATCGCTGAAAAGCATGATGACCGCCTTATCTGTGATGTTCTTACATCTGGCAAAATTGGCAACCGCCGCCACATCAACCTCCCAGGAACAAGACTCAATCTCCCAGCGCTCACTGAAAAGGATCACAGAGACCTTAAGGTAGCTGTTGAATGTGAGTCAGACTTTATCGCGGGATCATTCGTGCGCGATGCAGCTCACGTGAATGAACTCAGAGGTGAAATGGAGAAGCTCGGAGGAAGAGCAAACATTATTTCTAAGGTAGAAGACCAAGAAGCAATCAGGAATATCGATGACATCATCATCGCGTCAGACGTCATCATGATTGCTCGTGGAGATCTAGGTATCGAGGTGCATGTGGAAGAGTTGCCTATTATTCAGCGCCAGATAGTTAATCGCTGCCACGTGCTAGGTAGACGAGTCATCGTAGCGACGCACATGCTAGAGTCTATGATTACTAATCCTACACCTACACGTGCAGAGGTGACAGACGTTTCCACAGCAGTGTATGAAGAGGCAGATGCCATCATGCTCAGTGGTGAGACATCAGTCGGTGAATACCCTATCCGCTGCGTAGAGACACTAGACCGTATTGCTAAGCGCATGGAGCGTGCTGGTTCTATCGGTAATGGTAAGCTAGCAGTTCTAGAGACAGATAAACAGAAGGTGGTTCACGCAGCTCTCAGTCTTGCAGACTCTATTCCTAATGCGGAGCTAGTAGTGTTCACTAGACGTGGACTCATGGCTACCCAATGTGCGCTTCTTAGACCTACTACGATCATTCATGCCTTTGCTCCAGAGGCTATGGTTTGCCGTCAGCTAGCACTTGCACGCGGTATCGAGCCAAATATGATTCCATTCAGCTCTTCCCCGCTCACGACCATTAATGATGCTGTGAAGTATATGCGAGATCATGATCTCGTCAAAGAAGGAGTGCCGCTCATCGTAGTCTCTGATACGTTGCGTGAGAGCACGATGGTAGACTCCATCTTGCTCATCTATGCATAAGGTTGAAAATTTAGATAGTCACACGCAGGCGCTCATGGAGAGTCTGCATACTTCACCGCTTCTCGTGAGCTCTCTCACAGAGGCGGTTTGTTTTGATAGAGGTAAGCTTTCTCAAGAAAACGGAATTCCTAATTTAAACTATGCCCAGAAACTAGGTCACCTCTATGAAGATGCGCTTGAGTATCTCTTAAAGAGTTCCTCAGGGATAAACCTGTTAGAGAAGAGTATTCAGATTTTTAATGAGAATAAAATCACCCTAGGTGAGTTGGATTACATTCTCACCGATCGAGTCACGGGCGAGACTGTACACCTTGAGTTAGCTGTGAAATTTTACCTTATCAAGTATCAGGACGGAGAGCCCACCTACCCAGGGCCAGATCCACGTGATAACTGGCTAAACAAGCTCCATCGGCTTAAAGAGCATCAGCTGAAACTCACTCAGTCACCTGCAGCTAAAAAACTTTTGTTAGAGGACTACGATATTTCAGAAATCACCCCACAGCAACTCATCTATGGGAAGCTCTTTGACCACTATCTATCAGAACACCATCCAATCCCACCCGCCATGAACCCTGCATGCCAGAGAGGGGTGTGGAAATACCTCAGTGAATGGCAGAGAGATTCAGGCTCAGACTCTAAAGAAATAACGATCATCCCCAAGCATCTCTGGTCAGTGCAAGTGGATGGCTTGCTTCACACGCTTCCTACAGTCACTAGAGAAAACTTCACAGAAGAAGCAGCCCAGCGCTGTGCTATGATCTGGGATGAACCCACTTGCAGCACACAATTTATAGCCCCAGATACCTGGGGCTAATCTGCATATGAGACTCGATAAATGGATTCAGAAGTTGAAAGGTTGCGGGAAATCTACTGCACGTAGGCTGATTGCTTCTGGTGAGGTTTCTATCAATGGAACTTCGGAGAGAGAGTCTCTTTTTGATGTCACGCGCTTT
>CALFBV010000064.1 GCA_937951395.1 uncultured Rubritalea sp. | reverse complement strand
GCGGTATCTCAAGATGCTGCTGAAAAAACTGAGCAGGATGCACCTGAAGAGGGAGCAGAAGGCGCAGATGCACCAGCGGCTGAGTAATCAGAATAACCATTCACCATGACGGAGGGATGCTAATACAGGCATTTCTCATGTGAAAGTGGCAATCAAACTGGTCATAGGCTTGGGTAATCCAGGGAAGAAATATGATCAAACCAGACATAACGTAGGGTTTGATGTTCTAGACCGCATGGCTGCAGAGGCTGGAGCGGAGTTTGCTAACCATCTCAAATGGAAAGCACACATCGCTAAGCATCCGCTCGCGCTACTCATGAAACCTCAGACATTCATGAATGAGAGTGGAAGAGCGGCAGGAGCAGCACTCAGATTCTACAAATGGCAACCAGAAGAAGTACTCGTGATCTATGATGATGTATCTATCCCGCTAGGCGCTCTCCGATTTAGGATGAAGGGCTCAGCAGGCGGACACAACGGAATGAAATCACTTATACAGCACTTCGGAAGCGATGCCTTTCCAAGACTCAAGCTAGGGATCGGAGCACCGAGATCTGGCGAGATGATAGGACATGTATTGGGGAAATTTTCCCAAGAGGAACGGCCAGATGTGCAGAACGCACTTGATAACGCCAAGAAAGCAGTACACTGTGCCCTCACTAAAGGCGTAGAGGCTGCTGCTAACATTCACAACGTCAATAAATAATCAAAAATAGAAATTAATAATATGAGCAGAAAATACGAAGGTCTTGTCGTTCTCGACACAAAAGGCATAGACACATCAATCGACGAGCTAGTAAGCAGTGTTGGTCAGCAGATCGAGGCAGAAGGCGCTAAGCTAGACGAGGTGAAGAACCTTGGTCGCAAGACGTTTGCATACAATGCGCGCCAAATCGAAGGCGGACACTACGTCAGCTACATCTTCGATGCGGAGCCAGAAGTTATTGTTAAGATCAAGGCGAGCCTTGACCTAAACGAGGACATCTACATGCACAACTACAACCGTCAAGGTTAGCTTTAGAGACGGTTTTACACCATCAAAGCAATCATTTAAAAACAGGGTTTATCAGCCAATTTCGCTCTACGTTATTTTCGTATTGCCTAGGCTGATAAACCCTTTATCGTTTCTGCATTATGGCAAGTTACAACAAAGTAATGATCATGGGCAACGTGACCCGTGACATCGAACTCAGATACACTCCGAAGGGAACCGCAGTCGCAGACATGGGGCTAGCGTGTAATAGAGTCCGCATGGGAGATGACGGGCAGAAAATAGAGGAAGTCACCTTCGTAGACGTCACCCTCTGGGGCAGGCAGGCAGAGCTGGCAAATCAATATCTCGGCAAAGGCAGACCCGTATTCATCGAAGGGAGGCTTCAGACGGACAGCTGGACTGATAAAGAGTCAGGTAAGCAGCGCTCCAAGCTAAAAGTAGTAGGTGAGAACATGCAGTTCATCGGCTCTCCAGGAGGAGGCGGTGGGAATAATAACGGTGGCCAACAGCAGGCGATGCAGAACTCCCCACAACAAGGGCAACCTCAGCGGCAACAACAAGCTCCACCCCAGTCTCCACAAGGCGGCTCACCGGCGAGCAGTATGCCAGACTTCCAGGACGAGGGTGATGACATCCCGTTTTAAGAAAATGTGTGATTGATAGGAATAAATAGGGATTGGTGTTACTCTAACAGACATGAACAATCCTGAATCAACCACCAAGCAAGCTGGAGCCTCCGAAGTCTCAAGAACCCGTACCATACTCTGGCTTGGTGTAGGACTGATGGCGTATGTCTTCATCCAGTGGATGATGCCTAAGGTAGGCGTTCCTTCCTGACTATTCAGCTCCAGCGCATCAGGTGATGCGCAGAGTGAAGCACCCACCTGAGGGGGCGCAGAATGCCCTCCAGTTGGAGGAAACACTGACGCTGACTAAGCGTCTTCAATACTTTAAATGCCCATAGAAAAGCTCACCCATTTGTCTCATGATTCTGCTCACCATTAGTGAGCAAGTCCATGACTGGGTGAACCTCGTTGATCATCCTTTACTGAAAATGTTGTTGCTCGCTGTCAGCACCTTCATCTCTGAGGATCTCGCCTGCATACTAGGTGGGTTACTTGCCGCCCGTGGTGAACTTATTTTCCCACTCGCAGTCACCGGCTGTGTGCTCGGCATCTGGATAGGTGACATGGGTGTTTATTGGCTTGGTAGGGGAGTCACCTCTGGTGTGCTCAAGTGGGAGTGGGCTAGAAGGCGTGTAACTCTAGAGAAAATAGCGCGAGGCACACGCTTCTTTGACCGCTACGGTATCCTCTGGATCTTCCTCTCACGCTTCATGCCTGGCTCCCGCGTAGTCAGCTATCTTGCAGCAGGGGCTAGCCGATGGAGCTTCGCTAAATTTTCCATCACTCTACTCATCGCCGCCCTCATCTGGGTGCCACTCATCTGCGGGCTCGCCTACCTAGCTGGCGATGTCGTTAGTATGTGGTTAGAGAAATACGCCAGCTACTCATGGCTCATTCTGTTAGGCTTAGTAGTCTTCGTTTTTCTACTCATCCAGCTCATCATTCCCATGCT
>CALFBV010000063.1 GCA_937951395.1 uncultured Rubritalea sp. | reverse complement strand
CTTAATTAGTAAAGACTTACCTCTAGCGGTGCTTCCATTTATGGTCGCACCGTTTTTTTATCCCAAATTCTGTCTTTTAGCTTTCCCGATCACTATTTCCTCCTAGATTTTTAGTCATATGAAATTTTTTCACTCTCATTTAATCTGCGCCTTATTAGGGATCACCGCTCTATCGGCACCTGCCCAGACTTCCGCCCCTGCCCCGTCTCCTACTAAGGTTGTCAAATCTTCTGACATCTATAAATCCGTAGTCCGCATCGAGGTAGCTACTCAGACGCCTAACTACAGCAACCCTTGGAACTCAGGCAAATTTGGTGGAGGAACTGGCACAGGCTTTCTCATTGGTAAGAATAGGTTTCTCACTAATGCACATGTCGTTTCTAATGCCAGACGCGTGCTAGTTACCATGCATGGCTCTGCCCGCAAGCACCCTGCCCGTGTGCTCCACATCGCTCATGATTGCGATCTCGCCATCCTAGAAGTGGACGACTTCGCCCCCTTCAGCACTCTCCCTCATCTAGAAATAGGCAAGGTGCCACAGCTTGAGACTCAAGTTCGCGTGATCGGTTATCCTGTAGGTGGCGATCGTATTTCGGTGACTCGCGGTGTGGTGTCACGGATTGACTTTAGATCCTACGCTCACAGTAGATCAGATCAACATCTCGTAGTGCAGATAGATGCCGCGATCAACCCCGGAAACTCTGGTGGTCCGGTGCTGCAAGACGGCAAGGTAGTAGGAGTAGCTTTCCAGGGTCTCACCTCTGCAGATAACACCGGCTATATCATACCTACACCTGTGATCAGTCGCTTTCTAAAGGACATAGAAGACGGAACTTATGATCAATACGTGACGCTCGGCATCACCAGATTCCCACTTTTTAATCCAGCAATGCGGAAAGTATACAACCTCAAGCAGGATGACCCAGGTGTGCTGGTGGCTAGATTTTATAAGGATGGCCCGGTGGATGGAATCCTCAAGGAAGGAGACATCCTCACTAAAGTGGACGGCAAGTCTGTGGACAGCGCAGGCAGCGTAGAAATAGATGGTGAGCGCGTGAATATGAGCGAGATCGTGGAGCGAAAATTTGCGGATGATAACGTGCAACTCACCTTCATCCGTGATGGAATAGAACAAACTGCGGAGGTCACACTGAAGCCATTTCCTGCATCAGACATTTATAAAATACAATATGGCAAACGTCCCGAATATACTATCCAAGGCGGGCTCGTTTTCCAGCCCCTCACTAGAAATCTCTACTCCGCACTTAGGCTCGAAAACCCAAGAGTGAGAAGGCTGTTTGCAAAGTATCTCACAGAAAACATTTTCAAAGAACGCCAAGACATAGTCATCCTCACTAAGGTTCTAGATGACCCTCTAAACTCTTACCTCTCTGGCTACACGGGAAATTCCATCGAGTCCATCAACGGTGTGAACATCAAAAACATGAAACAACTTCACAGCCTGCTCAATCCTGAGACGATGCCAGAGTTCTTCGTCATCAGATGTGACGGCCTTAGTAGACCACTGGTGCTTCCTGCAAATGACATCAAGAAACACAACGCCCGCATCCTTCAGACTTACGGAATCGATAAAGCCTCTTATCTTGGGAAGTAATTTCACTGCCTAATCATTTCTAACAACTATCTATTTATGAAATCAATCATCGCCATTTTCCTCTTCACGCTCTGCTCCGCCACCTTTCTAAGCGCGGAAGAAAACTTACCTCTACTGAGAATATCCTCCACAAGCCAGGGTTACAATACCGCGCAGCCATGGGAAAAGAAACCCACCCGCACTAGACGCGGCATCGGAGTCCTCGTGGGTAAAAACCAGATCATCACTACTGCCGAAATGGGTGCAAACGCCACCTTCATAGAGATAGAAACAGTCGACAGCCAAACTTCTATGCCGGCTAAGGTTATCACTATCGACTACGAAGCCAACCTCGCGCTGATCAGCGTCACAGACCCTGCTCACCAAGAACTGATCGCTAAGATGACGCCAATAGAAATCTCACCTAGTCCTAAGCTCGATGACCGCGTGCAGGCTTACCAAGTGGAAGACAATGGCAAGACACTTATCACCAATGGAGTGATCCGTGGAGCAGATGTGGTTTCCTCATTTGTAGACGGCCATTTTTTCCTCGCGTTTGAGGTGAAGGCATCCATGCAAAGTGCCGCTAACAGCTTCACTATTCCAATAATCAAAGAAGGCAAACTACTCGGTCTCCTCACTAGCTACAGTAGTGAAGAGCAACTGCTCGATGTCACCGCACCAGAAATCATCCGTGCCTTTCTCGATGATGCACGCGATGGTAAATATAAAGGATTCCCCTCACTAGGCATCACTACCAGCCGCACCAGTGATCCGCATTTGCGCGCGTGGCTCAAGCTTAGCGATACCCAAGGCGGGCTATTTATCCAGCGCGTAACCCGCAACAGTGCCGCACAGAATGCAGGCATCGAACAGGGAGATGTTTTACTCGCTATCGATGACCACAAGCTAGACCGTAAAGGCTACTACAAATCTGAGAACTACGGTCCACTTTACTGGGGGCACCTCATCGGAGGCAGCAAGAAAACTGGTGAGACAGTGACCGTAAGTCTACTTAGAAAAGGTGAAGCGATCAGCAAGAAAGTAACACTCACGCGTCAGCCAGAAGGCATCATCCCCTCTCACATGTATGGCAAGGCACCACGCTATTTGGTGAAGGGAGGATTCGTTTTTCAAGAGCTCACCACCTCGTATCTAGAAATATTCGGTAAGGACTGGAAGACCCGCGCACCACTTGCGTTGTTAGATGCTAGTAATCATCCAGAAGATTACGAAAAAGGGCGTAAGCGTTTAGTCATTCTAAGCCGCACCATCCCTACCGAGGCTACGCTCGGATACGAAAGAATCTCCAGCGTGATCGTGACCAAGGTGAATGGCAAAGGCATCGCAGACATACCTTCGCTCGTGGAAGCATTCAAGACTCCAGCAGAAAACGGCATCCACACCATCGAGCTAGATGATGTGCTCAAAAAACTCTACCTAGATGCCGCTATCGCTGACAAAATGGATGAGAATTTCCTAAAACAAGGGCTACCGAGTTTATCTAGAGTTGAAGAATAAATTACTCAGGCGCCTTATCCAGCCCGAAGACCTCATGCACTGCTCTCGCTGCATCTTCTATCTGGTGTTCTTCTACGGTGACTGCCACTTTGATTTCTGAGGTAGTGATCATGCCGATGTTGATACCTGCTTCACCTAGTGCCTTGAACATTTTAGCAGCCACTCCCACATGGGAACGCATGCCGATACCTACGCATGATAGCTTAGCGATGCCAGCCTCGGTGAAGAGTTCTGCATCAGGGCTGAGATTAGCGATGACTGGCTTGAGTGCAGCTTGAGCTCTTCCCAGGTCATTACTCTGCATGGTGAATGAGTGACGCGCTAGACCATCATGAGCGATGTTAGAAATGATCATGTCGATATTCACTTCCGCATCCGCTAGACAGCAGAGGATAGTCGCTGACATTCCTGGCTCGTCTGGGATACCGGTGATAGTAATACGTGCTTGTGAGCGCTCTATCGATACGCCTCTGATGACTACTGCTTCCATTTGATCGTGTTCTTCTGTGACTATGGTTCCTGGATTATTATTGAGGCTGGAGCGGACCTCGAAGACTACTCCATATTTCTTTGCAAATTCTACTGATCGGGACTGCATGACTTTAGTACCAGAGGATGCCATTTCCAGCATCTCATCATAGGAGATCTCTGGCAGCTTACGCGCATCTTTCACCACGCGTGGATCACTAGTATAGACTCCATCTACATCGGTAAGGATCTGGCAGACATCTGCCTTTAGCGCAGATGCTACAGCTATGGCTGTGAGATCTGAGCCTCCCCTGCCGAGCGTGTGGATCATACCATCAGTGCGTAGACCCTGGAAGCCTGCACAGATGATTACTTTCCCCTCATCTAGATATCCCTGCATCATGGTAGGATCAATAGAGTCTATCTTGCCTCGTGTGTGAGATCCGGTGGTCTTGATGCCAGCCTGTCTTCCTGTGACAGAAACTGCATCAACCCCCATTTCCTGAAGTGCCATGGTGACGAGCGCTATAGATTGCTGCTCGCCAGTAGAAAGTAGTACGTCCATCTCGCGTTCGGACGGTGAACTAGTAAGCTCGTTAGTCATCGCTATAAGCTTATCCGTGACTCCTCCCATAGCCGAAACGACAGCTACGACTTGGTTCCCTTCATCACGAAGAGTCTTGATGCGGTTAGCGACATTACGGATGCGGTCAAGCGATCCTACTGATGTGCCTCCATATTTTTGAACGATGAGTGCCATGTTAAAGTGAAAATTCCTCCTCTGTTGGGCGCAGTGAAATAGAAAATCTGACAATTTGCAAGGAAGAGATGTGTAATAATGTGCGCATTTAAGCTTAGTAATCTAAAATTTGAGCTTTTGTAGATAATTTCATCTAAACCACACACATTTCTATTGCTCAGCTAGGCACTTTATTCATATGGTAAGGACATCGCAGTAATCCTATCAGCATGACAGATAAAACTCACTCTAACGAGCACAGCAAGCCATCGATCAGCCTCAAAAAACGGTTGCTTGATTCTCTAAAAAGACATCCTAAACGAATTGTATTTACTGAGGGAGAGGATGAGCGAGTGCTAGAGGCCGCGGCTCGCCTAGTCAAAGAAAAAGCCATCGCGCCCATCCTTCTAGGTGACAAAGCTCGCATCAAGGTTTTGGCGTTGAAGCATAAGATAGACACAAAATTCATCCATATTCTAGATCCTAAGACAGCGTCTGACCTTCCATTATTCTGCAAGAGGCTAAAGACCATCAGAAAATATCAAGGAAAGATAATTTCAGATCCAGAAGAGCTGATTTCTAGACCTCATAACTTCGCGGCAATGATGGTTCAATATGGCCAGGCAGATGGGATTATCTCCGGGAATAAATCTCACCCCGCAGTGATCACGAGAGCATTAACAAATTTCATCAAGCCCCTCACTCATGTCCCTAAGATCTTCGGAACTGTAGCGATGAAGGCATCTCACCTAGATAACTTCGGTAAGGACGGGCTACTACTCTTAGCTGACTGTGGCGTGAACCCTGAGCCAGATGTTGCAGATCTGGCATCCATTGCTATCGAGACCGGGAAGCTCGCGCACCACTTACTCGGTCGCCCTCCTAGAATTGCCATGCTAAGCCACTCTACTCATGGAAGTATGAGCACCCCATCTGCTCAGAAGATGAAAGCGGCTACAGTCCTCGCCAGAGACATCATTGCTAAAGAATATTTAGAAATAGAAATAGACGGAGAAATTCAGACAGATGTTGCGCTTGATACCGCTGCTGCTGAAATAAAGCTCAACGACACTCGCGCTCACCAATCAGTTGATGTTCTCGTTTTCCCAAATCTTGATGCATCACACATCGCTTACAAACTACTGCAACATGTGGCAGGAGCAGATTGTTATGGACAACTCATCATGGGACTCACTCGCCATGCCGCACAGATCCCCATGACCGCCAGCGTGGATATGATAGTAGGAACCGCTGCACTAGTAGCCTGCGAATCTATCAAATACAGACAACTATACCCAGAAGACGAAGTATAAATGGAACGCTCAGACAAAGGACTATTCATCGTCATAGAAGGCATCGATGGCACAGGCAAATCCACCCAAGCCAAAATGCTCAAGCAAGCACTCGAAAGCGCGGGCCAAACCGTCACTCTCGACCACGAACCCTCGGATGGCCCCTACGGAAAAATTCTCCGTGACAGCGCCACCACCGGCAGGCTTTCTCCTCAAGAAGAGCTAGACCTCTTCCACAAAGACAGAAAACACCATCTGGACGTGCTCATCCTCCCTGCACTAAAACGAGGCGAAACCGTCATACTAGACCGCTACTACTTCTCCACCATGGCTTACCAAGGTCAACGAGGATTTGATCAACAAGAAATACGCGAAACAAACCTAAGCTTCGCACCCAACCCAGACATCCTCTTCATCCTAGACCTCTGCGTCGACCAAGCCAGAGAAAGAATCGGAATCCGCGGAGACACCACCAATGAATTTGA
>CALFBV010000062.1 GCA_937951395.1 uncultured Rubritalea sp. | reverse complement strand
TTGTATTTACCACATCTGGGGCAGGGGGTGACGCAGGCTGATTTGTTGCGCTGTGCTGTGGAGGGTGTGTATGGTCAAAGTTTTCCAAGGTCAGAGGAAGATTACAGAAGACTTTCCTCTAGCGGCAGGGGGGAGCTCTTTGAGTGCTTGGAGAGAGTGGGATTAATATTGGAAGAGGTGATAGAGGTGACGAGAACGATGGAGGACTATCTCGAAAAAAATAGAAGTGATAAGCATCTAGAAGAAGTGCTGTTTGATCTGCGTAGCCAGATGGACTGGCTACTAAGGAAAGACTTCCTTAAGCAAGCAGGCTGGCAGGGATTGCAGTTGTATCCGAAGTATTTCCAAGGGATGAGTGAGAGAGTGAAGCGGGTAGCGTCATTACCTTTGGTGAAGGATTTAGAAAAAATGGATCTTGTGCATAAATATCTGATACCTTGGGAAGATGCATGGAAAACTCATCGTGAAGACGGGCAGCTGATAGAAGTGGGTTACCTGTTAGAGGCGTTCCGTCTCTTATGCCTGGCTCCAAATATAAGAATGAGTGATGGTGTGAGTGAGAAGAGGCTTGCTAAGGAATGTGAGGCTTGCGGGATCACTAATTATTCTTCATGATGGAGAATCCTATTATGCCTTCTAACTGTGGGATGTCCTCTGAAGTGAAATTCTTAATATGGTGTGAGAGGGTGGACTCTTCTGTGATTTCTTCGATGAATTCTCTGAGCTCAATGCCTTCGCCTTCTATTACTAGTTCGATGTCTCCATTGGGTAGATTTTTCGCCCAGCCAATAACGTCAAAGCCCAGTGCTAGCTGACGGATAGTATAAAGGAAGCCAACTCCTTGGACACGACCTTCAAATATAATAAGTTTGGTAGCCATTTATACTGCGCTGCTACTAGGCATAAAAGAAGACAACCTTAACAGGTTGTCTTCTTGTTTATTCAAAAGGGAATGGGGATGCGGGGTAGCTATTGCGATTAAATTTAATTCAAGTTAATTAGAATGTTCTAGTTACACCTAGCTGGACTCTGTTGCGTTCATAGTCGCTAGAGAGATCAGATGAGCTATCGGTGTAGTTGTATGAACCATTGATAGATGTATTATCATTGAGTCTGTATGAGAACCCGATGGATGGGTTGATGAGGCTAGAGTCAGCATCTCCTATAGATGTATTGGTTGATACGTCGCGTCCGTCTGAGTAGTTATAGCTGATGTAGTTGACACCTGCATTGAGGCTCAGTTTAGGTGATACTGTGTAATTTGCGCTTAGACCAATTCTTAGAGCGCTATTAGTGTCATAAGTGTTGATGCCTTGGCTAGTTCCGTAGTTCTCAACTCCATATCTCACGAATGTTCTGAGGTTGAGTTGGTTGTTCACTCTTGTGTTTAGAGCGGCTGTTACATAAGGATTATAATAACCGTCTTTACCTCCATCAACATCACGGTATGTAGTTCCAACTTGTGCTGTAAAGAAGCTGCTTTTTGATAAACGGCGCTCTAACCCTAGTGAAAATCTGGCATCATCAGCATTACCTGCAGATCCAGAAGCGTCTGTCCTGTTATACGCAAAATTGGCTGTAGCAGTAGTATGTTGGCTTACTGAGTAGCGGAAGTTATGATAGAAGCCATAAGTGAGGCGATCTTGATTGCGGTTGCCGCCATGGTAGTCAACACCACTTACACGAACTCCAGTGTAAGTAGCAAGGCGCTGAGTCCAGCGATGACCGACAGCGTTATCTAAAGAATAGAAGATGTGCTCAGAGGGTGCTCTGTCAGGAGTGAATGTGAATGAATAATTTGGCTCGATACCATAATTAACGTAGTTGCTGCTTACGAACCTAGTTCTGTCGCTGATGCGGTGATTGAGATCAAGGTTGAGGCGAGCGTTGTAATAAACACCGGTGCTGCCGCGGTCGTCTTCAAAGTATTTATTAGCAGAAAGGTAAGCGCCTACTTTCCACGTGGTCTGTGGAGAGGCATTTACGTAATTGGCACCAAGTGCAGCATTAGCGTAAACTGAGCTACTGCCTTCTGATTCAACATCAGAGGTAAAGTAATCGTCGTAACCTAATCCTGCGGTTAATGAGTATTGAATGGGGAGTGAGTCACCTTGATTTTCGTTAGGATCTTCAACGAATAGGCTTTGTGCAGTAGCTATAGATGCGAGTGCGATTGATCCAGCTGCGATGTATGTTTTGGTCATATGCTTGGGGTAGGGTATTAGTTATTTTGTAAAACTATTAGATGCGTAAATCTCTTGGATTGTCACAACTAATAACTAACTACGCCGCTAACAATGAGAAAAATCATAAAATGTCAACTTTATTTTGTTTTGTTGTTCATGCTGGATGAAGGTCATAATTTGCTTATTAATTAAACGTGTCAGCTGGATTCTTGCTTTATGCTCTTTATATGAGTGGTTTATGAATTTAATTTTAATTAAATATAAAGTATTTAGCTTTTTGCACTACCCTGAATAAAATGAACCTTTAATCATAATGTCACAATCTTGACCATCAACTGCAATAGTTAGTGAATGATGACAAAAGTTGTGCAAAATCAAGAAATGATAGAACGTGAAAAATTTTCAAATCTAGCGCGAGAGTTTCATGGCGAGTTCCTCATCTATGCTCGGTCACTGACCCGAGATGAGAGTATGTCCCGAGATATTGTGCAGGATAGCTTTGTGGCAGCCTGGAGAAATAAGGATAAGTTTGACGTCACGAGAGACTTCGGTTCATGGATGCGGGGGATTATCCGTAATAAGTGGAGAGAATTCTTGCGTAAGCATAAACGAGAGGTCTCACTAGACGAAGATGTTCTGGAGAGCGTCGAAGGTGAGATGCGCGACTGGCAGTCCATGCGGACTGATGGTGGACCCTCTGTGTTTATGAAGCTGGAGGAATGTATGTCTAAGCTTCCAGAAACTCTGCTGCTGGCGGTAAAGAGCTTTTATTACGAGGGGAATAGCACGGACGAAGCCGCTGATGGGTTATCAATAGGCGGTGCGACTCTGCGGAAGCGATTACAGCGAGCGAGGATTAGTCTCAAGGAATGCGTGAACAGCAAGAGCAATTAAAATTTAAAATAGAATAAGAGAATGAACAAAGATAATGATTTGATGGATAGCCTGCTTAAAGAGCATGCTAAGAGTAAGGGAGTAGATGAGGAATTTCTCAGCGAACTTGAATCGAAACTTGATGCGGAGTGTGCAGGAAGCGTTATATCGATGGAGGGATCTGCGGATCGGTCATCGCCGCGCTCTAGTAAAATGGGGCTAGGTCTAGGAGTAGGGGTAGCCGCATGTGCTGCGCTGTATGTTGGTGGCTCTATGTTATGGCAGAAAAGCAATCGCTCGGAAGCGATTGCTGTAAATAGTGGGGCTGCGGATATGCAGATAGAGAGAGCAAAGGAAGAGATGCAGAGTTCTAGAGATCCTAGATCTACTGCTAGAGTCACTGATGATGCCGTGATAGAGCAGGTAAATGACGTTGGTGATTCAGATGTTATGGATATGGGGCTGCGGGTAGGAGTAAAAAAAAATGAGTCTGAGGCTAGGTCTAAGAAGAAAAAGTCACCACTACCTAAGTTGGCTCTGGAGGCTGAGAGAGGT
>CALFBV010000061.1 GCA_937951395.1 uncultured Rubritalea sp. | reverse complement strand
TCATCATCTGGAGAAGCCATACCTTTCGCCGCATCCACATCGAGTGGGCTAGGGAGGTAGTCGATCACAGCGTCGATCAGGAACTGAACACCCTTATTCTTAAATGCCGATCCACCAGAGACAGGGATAAAGTCATTGCTAATCGTAGTGCGGCGGATCGCAGCCTTCAGATCAGTAGGGGTTATTTCCTCCTCCATCAGGAACTTCTCACCCAGCTCTTCATCGATATCAGCGATCTGGTCAATGAGGTCTAGCTTAGCCTGAGCCGCTATTTCGATTTGCTCACCTTCGAGATCTTTCACATCAAACGTAGAGCCACACTTGCTGTCATCGTGGAAAATAATTGCCTTTTGGCTCACCACATCGATCTGCCCGCGGAGATCCTCCTCAGAGCCGATCGGGATAAGAATCGCCCCAGCATTAGCTCCCAGTTTCTCACGGACATCATTCAGCACATTATCGAAGTCTGCTCCGATCCGATCCATCTTATTCACGAACACAATACGTGGCACATTATACTTCGTAGCCTGCCTCCACACCGTCTCCGTCTGCGGCTGAACACCAGCCACCCCACAGAAGACCACCACAGCGCCATCCAGCACACGGAGCGAGCGCTCCACCTCAGCAGTGAAGTCCACATGCCCAGGCGTATCAATGATATTCACGCGCATCTTCTCCGCTTCATAAAGTTTCTTCACTCCATCCACAGGCACCTGTTCCCACTCACAAGTCACCGCCGCAGAAGTGATCGTAATCCCCCGCTCACGCTCCTGCTCCATGTGATCCGTAGTAGCAGCACCATCATGCACCTCACCCACACGGTGAATCATTCCCGTATAAAATAAAATCCGCTCCGTAAGCGTAGTCTTCCCCGCATCAATATGCGCCGCAATTCCAATGTTACGCGTACGCTCAAGCGGATAAGGTCGGTTCGGGTGGTTTGGTGAAGCAGACATGGTATCTTTCTGTTAGTTTATAAATGAAAATCTATCGCCAACTGAAACTCTATAAAGAGCTTGGCAGGAGACGCAAAATAGCGAGAACTTCCATTCTGGCAAGCCTCTTTTACAAACTTAGAGTGAGGCAAAAAGTTCACTTCTTAAACCAAGGCATCGAGGTAGTGACGGATAAGTTTAGTCCGCTTACTTTCCATTTATTAGTAACTAAGCCCTAAGTTACTTAACTTTGAAAAAAAGGTAAACTAAAAGCTCACCTTGAGTTCTCTAATCTCGATTAAACTTAGAATGAAATGTAATCCTCAAAATGCGCTACTAACTTATTCTCACAATTCTTAGAGATAGCCCATTATTCTTTGAGCCAAGCTTGACCCTCTGGAGAAGCAAAATACTCTTGATACGAAGGCTCATCAATAAAGACAGACTTTTCCACTTCATATAATTCTACAAATGAGCTCAATAACTCAGTCATCCTCTTGTAATCTTTTTTTCCTAAATTTGCAGCCCACAAAACATCATAAGCCTCCAAAGTCTCGGGTTCCTCTCTCAAAGAACGTTCTGCTCTTTCAATCGCAACATCCCATTCCTCTTCAGCTAGATCCACAATAGCTTCCTGCAGATCAAGGTATGGATCATCCCCAACTTGCTTCCTGATCCTATTGATCGCATCTCTATATTTATCGTAATCTCCATTTAAATGATGCACAGCTAATTCTAATATAGCAAAACCTGGATCATTCGGGAAATTTTTGCTCATCAACGAAAAAACCTCCTTTAGCTCAGAACCAACATCTTCATTTGTCTCTATCTCAGCCTGACAGAGCTGAAATGCAGCCATATAACCATAAGTTAGAACTACACGGCTATGATGAGCCTTTGGGCTGATCGTTTTCCACTTCTCCCATGCTTTTCTAGGTTTTCCTTGCTTAGTCAAAACCTCCGACTCTCTAGACTTCTTTAAAGCTCTAAGCATTTCATTATCCAGCCCGCCCTTATTAGGCAGCATCTGAGCTGAGGCTTCTCTAACCATATGAGAGGTTGGCTTACCATTGGTATAAAAATATAAATCTACTATTTCCCATTTCCTACTCTTTTCTAGATGAAACTCCACATAGGTGAAACTATCGTCATTCATAATCATGCGATAAAGCAGTGCTGGTCTTGTTTGATTAACTGACTTCATGAAACGCAAGTTACTATTCATAAAGGTGTCAACAAGTTGTCGCTTAGTAGAGGGCCCCGCAGATCTCATCCCTCTTCCAAAATCAGCTTTTTCTTTACCTGCAAGATCCAGCCCTTTCACCGCCATCTCCAACAGCCTCTTAATATTAAACCGCTTTTCTAAGAATGACCTGTCTGCATTATCAAATGCCTCACTGAGCTCTTGTTGAAATAGCTTAATCTCTACTTTATCTTCGTCACTAGTCACCACCCTAACCAATTCATCCTTAGGATCTAGATCATGCTTCCTCGCTACTTCCTTACTCTTGCATGACACTACAATTAATGAAGATACACAAAGTATTAACCCCGCAATCCAGCTAAGATATTTCTCATTAAAAACAAATAAACGACAGCACCTAGGAGACCTAGTAAGATTGGAATAGTTAAATATCATAATTTGGCAAGTAATTTAACTCACTATCTAGTCAAAAGACCTTGCTGACAAGCCCTATGTTAAACATCATCAAAACATGCATCAAACACAACCCCGATTGAAACCCTCATTTTCTGAGTTTCTTGATCTCAAGAACCAAAAAAGCACCAAGCCTCAGAGAGACTTGGTGCTTTGTAAAATATATTTACTGCTAGGTGACTACCAGCGGAAGTGAGCGAATGCGCGGTTGGCTTGAGCCATCTTGTGCATGTCGTCTCTCTTTCTTACTGCGGAGCCTTGGTTGTTAGCAGCGTCTTTGATTTCGTTCGATAGAGCTTTGTGCATTGGCACTCCCTTTTTGTTACGAGCGAATGTTACGAGCCAGCGCATAGCGAGTGACTCTGAACGTGCTGGGTCAACTTCGAGTGGCACCTGATAGGTAGCTCCACCTACACGGCGAGATTTCACCTCTACGCGTGGCTTTGAGTTCTCGATAGCGCGAGTGATGACCTCTAGTGGATCAACAGTGTCAGTGCCTTCGTTTGCTGATTCGATCGCTTGATATACGATTTTTTCTGAGATGGAACGTTTGCCGTCCTTCATAACCTTGCTAATGAGTGTTCCCACTAGCTGGCTATCATAACGAGGATCGCGGCGGTCTTTCTTTGCATTTACTGCTCTTCTGCGAGACATAGTATTAAAATGTTATTTGATTAAAAATTTGAAAATAGCTAATTACTTCTTAGGCTTCTTAGCACCATACTTAGAACGTGACTGCTTACGGCCGTCTACTCCAAGAGTATCGAGTGCACCACGAACGATGTGGTAGCGAACACCTGGCAAATCCTTCACTCTTCCACCACGGACTAGCACGATGCTGTGCTCCTGGAGGTTATGACCTTCACCACCGATGTAGGCGATTACTTCTTCACCGTTAGTGAGGCGAACTTTAGCTACCTTACGGAGAGCTGAGTTAGGCTTCTTTGGAGTACGAGTCATTACCTGAAGGCAGACTCCGCGTCTTTGTGGGCAGTTAGCGAGGGCACGTGACTTAGACTTCGTTTCTGGAGTCTTGCGTCCCTTGCGAACGAGCTGATTAATTGTTGGCATATAGCGTATTTGTGGTGGGTGTCTGCCGAAAGGTGATAACTCTAAGGGACCCTCCCCTATCATTAAATTCATCCTGCTCGCACTCCTTATTAATATTGATTAATAGAGCCTCTTTCTGCTTGAGGCTCGGTGTGGGCGGCGAACTTACTCATAAAACGCAATCTGACAAGGCTTAAATTAGGATTTCAGCAGATAATTCATAAAAAATCAGTCAGTTAAGATGATTAAAATAAAAAACCTTACCTCTTGCCTTAAAACTCACCTCTAATATCCTAGCCATGAGGAAAATAATCGTCTCCCACATGTGCAGGGAAATTTCTGGCTTCTTGAAGGACACGGGCTATCTCGATGACGTTTTCTTCTTCATTGAGTCGATAGAAAAAGAAGAGCGGAAAGAGCTTCTTCCACTGATTAAAGCTACTGATAAAGAATTAACTGCTTATGAAATCATCATGGATTATTCGATCCAGTGTGAGAAACTCGAATTAGCTAAATGGCTATTCTCGAGCTTTAAGAAAAAATTGCCCAATGAAGATCAACTCATCAAATATTATGAGGGTGAGTTTTCCCCAGAGTAGGAGCAGGAGAATCAATGAAGGCACCAGAAGAATTCAGTAAAATCTTGCATCTTGTCGGCTACGCATTAATAAAACGCCATGTCTGAATCTTATAATGCTGACCTCCTGGCAGTAGATCTATCGTCCATCGATGGCAGAATCGCTACGCTCAGGAGGTATCTTTGACGTTTCTAAACTGAAAAATGAGATAGAGTGTCTGGACCAGAGGATGCTGGAGGGCGACTTCTGGGATGACTCTAATAAGGCGCAAGCCACGGTGAATGAGGCGAATGGGATTAAGCGAAGGCTGAATCCGTTTCTAGAACTGGAACAGCGCTCGGCAGATCTGGCGGAACTGATTTCTCTGGCGAAGGAGTATCAGGATGCGGATTCCGCGCAGGAGGCTGCGGAGGAATTTGCGGCTATTGCTGGGGAGCTGGATAAATTTGAGCTCATCACTCTGCTGGATAAACCAAATGATGTATCCAGCTGCTATCTCACGATCAATTCTGGCGCTGGCGGCACGGAGGCATGTGACTGGGCGGCTATGCTGCTGCGCATGTATACTCGCTGGTCTGAGGGCAAGAATTACAAGATATCATCCGTGGACTATAAGGCTGGTGACATCACGGGAATCAGCGCGGTAACGGTCAAGATAGAGGGCGAATATGCTTATGGCTATCTCAAGAATGAGCGCGGAGTGCATCGATTGGTGAGAATTTCACCCTTCGACTCTGCTGGAAAACGGCACACTACATTCACCTCTGTGGACGTCACGCCAGAGATTACTGACAACATAGAGATAGAGCTGAACCCTGCGGATCTGGACATCCAGACTGCACGCTCAGGTGGTGCTGGTGGGCAAAACGTCAACAAGGTGGAGACTGCTGTGATTCTAAAACATAAGCCAACTGGTATCATGATCCGCTGTACGCAGGAGAGGTCTCAGCTACGGAATAGAGAAGTGGCTCTGGAGATGCTAAAGGCTAAACTTTACCAAATAGAAGAGGATAAGCAGAAAGCTGAGTCCGAGCGTGCTTATGGTGCGAAGGGTGACATCGGCTGGGGAAACCAGATCCGCTCTTACGTGTTCCAACCTTATCAGATGATCAAAGATCTACGCACTGGCGAGGAGAGCGGAAACATCCAGAACGTGATGGATGGAGACATTGATTCCTTCATCGAAGCGATGCTCAAGGGGCAAGTCAAAGAGAAGTAGCAGATTAAAAGAATATGCCCTACACGGCAGATAATAAGAATAATAAGAGATCCAATGACAGAATGAACTACGCGCGTTGCGGCAAGAGCGGGCTGAGATTCACGGGATCTTGACAGATTAATCAATAAACTTGATCGTCCCCGCCTTCGATGGATCTTCTCCGCGCGCCATAGCCTCGTGCTGAGCATCGGTGCAAGCACTGTCTATGGGTGCATCAGCGGCTTCATCATTTGCTTTCAGAATGTCATTCTCCACCAGCCACTGCTCCACTTCCTCACCGGAAACATCAGCGAGCATAGTACCATTGACCTCCACACATGGGCTGAGGGGCTGACCGCTCTTCTGCTCCATCTCCCAGCGAAATGCG
>CALFBV010000060.1 GCA_937951395.1 uncultured Rubritalea sp. | reverse complement strand
CTTTAGAAATAGGTCCCGCCATTCTTATTCCAGCCGCTTTCGCATGCCCCCCACCACCAAATACTTGGGCGATTTCGCAGGCATCGACAGAGCCTATTTTAGAGCGAATGCTGACCCTTATAGAATCGTCCATTAGCTCTTCAAAGAAAAGCGCCACATTCACACCTTGAATACTACGGATCATATCGATAAGGTCCTCGCTGTCTTCAGGCAATAAGTTCAGATCATTTTTAACTTTCTTCAATAGCTGCCAGTCTGCGACGTCCCCATTGGATGACATTTCTAAAGTATTTAGCAGCTCCCTTGTCAGCGCAATTCTGCGGTAAGGGAAGCTGTCGTAAGTGAGTTCATTGATCTTTCCTGTATCTAGCCCACGCCTCACGAGATCTGCTGCCATGTCGTAAGTAGCCGCAGTAGTACCTGAATATTGAAATGAACCAGTATCAGTAGAAACTGCTACGTAAATGGAATCTCGGGCTTCATCTGTTAGAGACAACCCTTGATCCTTGATCATCTGATAAAGGATCTGCCCTGTGGCAGGAGAATTTGAATCAATGTAATTTAAATCGCCGTATCCTGGATTTGATTTATGATGATCTATGTTGATCCATAGTTTCGCATTTGCTGCCATTTTAAGTGACTTTTCACCCAGTCTTGGTTTGTTAGCACAATCAACCGCGATAGCTACCTCTATATCTAAAACTTCATCACTGGGCTGCTTGATTTTATGCGAGCCTGGTAAAAAAGCTAGGCTTTCAGGAACTCCATCCTCATTGATGTAAGTTACATCTTTCCCCATCGCTTCTAGAGTAGAGCCAATTGCAATCGTAGAACCAATAGCATCTCCATCGGGTCTAATATGGCTGAGTATGACGAATCGTTGATTCTCCTTTATTGTCGTGACGATTTCTTCAATAGTATTCATAAAATTAGTGTCTAGTAAAAAGCTATTAGGGGCTATCCTCAGCTAGAGCTTGGACTTTCGCTTCTACGGCCTCTTTAATGATGATCTCATTTTCAGCCTCATTGGTTTTACTCTCCTTGCTGATAGCTACTGCAACCCAACGGAAGTCGGAGCTATTGTCCATGGCGACTTTAAGTAACATAGTCAAGGGGACTGCCATAAGCATGCCGAGTGGACCCCAGAGCCATCCCCAGAACAGAACAGAGAGAATCACTACTACGGTAGAAATACCGAATCTTCTTCCTAACAGCGTAGGCTCAAGGAAGTTACCGAGGAAGCCATTGATAAGGAGATAGCCACCACCAATGATAGCTGCATCTGGTAGACTTCCGTTATTAAGAAGCGATAGTAGAACTGGTGGAATACCTGCAATGACAGATCCTACAGCAGGGATGAAATTTAGTGCAAATGCTAGGATGCCCCAGAGTAACGGGAACTCGAGATTCATTTGCCAGCAGAGTAATCCAGCGAGTAATCCAGTAGCCATGCTGATGAGTGTTTTAATTCCTAGGTACTTCTGAATATCCTTTGTGGCACTCAGCATGCGTTGCAGATTGGGGCCTTGAGCATCGCAAATAGCACTGAATCTACGACCGAACATTCTAGCTTCACTGAGCATGAAGACAGTGAGAAGCATAATGATGAAAGCTGTTCCTAAAATAGAGAGTAATTGCCTGAGGGTATTTCTCACCCAGTCCCAGATGTTTTCACGGCTGAGCATGTCTTTGAATAGCTCACCTAGTTGCTCGATTCCTTGTCCTGACTTATCTATTTTATTCGATATTGCCTCACCTTCATTTGTTACTCCAAGGTCAGTTTCTACACTCGCAACTCTATCTTTAATAGGCAGTTCTTGAGCATCAGTGCTAGTCGCATCACCAGGAATAATTTCAGGGATGCTTTCTGTGGTTTTCTTACCTTCAAAGCCCCACTTCTCATATTGCTCAGTAGTGAACTCGATGAGCTGGTCAGTTCTCTGCTTGGTAAGTGCTTCATATTTAGAATCCCATTTACTCTGAAATTCTGAGGTAAGCACTATACCCAGGAAGACTACTCCTGTTAAAAAGGCGAAGTCTACGATCACTGTGATAAGCACGGCGAACACACGTGGAACACGATGTTCCCGGAGCCAGTTCGTAATAGGGAAACTGATGGTAGCAATGAAGAATGCTAGAAGAATAGGCAGGATAAAATCTGCCGAGTATCGCATACCAGCAATGACGATCACTAGAGCAGCTAAGATTAAAATAATCTTAGAGCCTTCTGTAGATTTAGCTGCTTTATCAGCTCCTCTATCTAGCTTAATTCTCTTCATTTTTACTTATTGCGCGAGTTCTAGCTGCGCTACAAGTGTAGTTTGTTTTGATTTTAAAACAACACAAACAATCGTCATTCCTTACTATGCGATATTTGTAAACACTGATTGAACATCTGGATCGTCTTCAAGCTTATCGATCATCTCTACAATTTCTTCGACCTGCGCTTCAGAAAACTCCGCTGAGTTGTTTGCTATTCTTTCTAGCCTCGCAGTGGTAACCTCTAGCTCTAAATCATAGCAAGCCTTTGAAAGCGACCCAAAGCTAGTGAACTCACCGTAAGCGACTACTTCGTCTCCTTCAGCATCTAACTCTTCTAGACCGTGATCTATCAAAGCCAGTTCGACCTCATCGACATCTAGTCCCTCGGTCTTCTTAAACGCTACTACCGCCTTGCGTGTGAACATAAATTCTAGTCCCCCGCTGTTCAGTAAGCTACCTCCAGATTTATTGAAAATAGTTCTGATTTTAGAAAATGTTCGGGTGTTATTATCCGTAGCGCATTCTACCCAAAGAAGCACCCCGTGTGGACCTTTCCCCTCGTAGTTCACCTCTGTGAAGCTCGCTGTGTCTTTTGCTGTTGCGCGCTCGATAGCCTTGGAGATATTATCCTTCGGCATGTTCTCAGCCTTCGCTGTGGCAATAGCGCCTCTAAGCTTGGCATTAGATTCTGGATCATCTCCGCCCTCTTTTGCTGCCATAGTGATCGCCGTAGCGAGCTTAGGAAACAGTTTTGACATCTTGTCCCACCGTTTTTCCTTTGCTCCTCTTCTTATTTCGAATGCTCTGCCCATAATAATTCAGTGATTAGTGTATGTATAAATTTACAAACTCATCTACGCACCCACGCTCGTTAATATCAAGAACTGATATTGGCTTATTCGGATTTATTGTCTGTAGTCGGGGAATGGGAGAAAAACCCTCGCCTTTAGGCGAAGACTTCCAGTATGCTTGCGGTAATGTCGAAATATCGTAAATCATCT
>CALFBV010000059.1 GCA_937951395.1 uncultured Rubritalea sp. | reverse complement strand
TTGTATTTTCTCCGACTTAAAGAGCATTGCTACTTCTGTAGCTTCATTATTATAGTCTATACGACCGCGTTTTCTTCCCATGGATAGAATGTATCATAAAAAATCAAACTTGTCCGATTTGTTTTACTGGTTGGTATAATTATTCTTTAAGTTTTTTATTCTTCCTCTTTTTTTCCTTTTTCATGCTCTGTTCTTTTTCGGAGAGAGGTATTTCACGGTCAAATAGTAATCCAAACCTCTGGTAGTCATTGTAAGGAACAGCTTCGTTTTTAAAATGCTCTAGCTGTTCATCATAAAGGCTGCGCATGCGCTCTAGCTCCGATGAGTATTCCTTATCCTTAGCGAAATTCTTTAACTCTAACGGATCTTTTTTGAGGTCGAATAGTTCTTCAGTGGGTTCCATTTCTGAGTTCCCATACCACCAGTAGGTGTATTTCATCCTGTCCTTAACGACTATACTCATTGCGGTACAAGATGCATTAGACCATGCATTCATCAGCATCAGAGTATCACGAACTTCTTTTTTCTCATCTTGGAGTAATGGTAATAAGCTCACACCATCCATGTTTTCAGGGTATTCTAGTCCAGCTAACTCCAGAATAGTAGGCGCAAAGTCAATATTCCCAGTTAGAGCTCCACTACGCCATTTTTTCCCTGCAGAGGGAGTCCGAGGATCTAAGATCATAAGTGGGACTCGGGACGATTCTTCCATCGGCAATACTTTAGAGCCATAACCATGTGCTCCATTGAGGTAGCCATTATCACTAGTATAGATAATTACAGTGTTTTCTCTGATCCCTTGTTTCTCAACTTCTTCACGAATCATGCCGAGAGCTACATCTATCGCATACACCTGTTGATAATATTTAGCTAGTTCTACATCGTAGTCAGAATCGTATTTCCACTCACTAAAACGAGCATACTGACGTCCTGTCTTACTCTGAGGAGAAAGGTGCTCTCCGTGCTCACGGCCGAAGTTCGCCGGCTTGGTGAATTTCTTCCCTGCATAAATATCATTATATCTAGGGTCAGGCGTTGCAGGTTTGTGCGGTGCTTTAAAGCTAATTGAGAGACAGAATGGTTTCTTCTGCTTCACAGACTCACGGATAACATTTTGGCTGAAAGCTCCGTAGGCAAGAGTTGCATGGGGAAACTCTTCTGCGTATTTGGCGAGTGCTTTATTAGCCTTCGTTGCGAAACTAGTCTGACCTGGACCACCGGCCCAAAAATCAAAATCAGTCTCACACATGCCAGGTTTACCATTTTGTCCTCTGCCATCTACTTCCATGCCAAACTTTCCAGCAAAAGCTGTTAGGTAGCCAGCTTCACGTAGTAGGACGGGGTATGTCTTAGCCCATACTGCGGGCTTCATGTTACCATGTTCAAAATTTGTCCCATTCTTATACTCATACATTCCCGTAAAGATATTAGCTCGGCTAGCCATACAGATCGCCGTGGTATTATAGTGTCTTTCAAAGAGGACTCCGTCAGCAGCTAACTTATCCATGTTTGGCGTTTTTACATCAGTATTTCCATAGCAAGCCACAGAGCTGAGATCCTGATCATCTGCTAATAAGAATATGATGTTTGGCTTCTTCGCAGATGCGGAGAGCGTAAGAATTGATGCTAATAGCAGTTGTTTGATAGATTCCATTTTTTACTTTGTTTACTTTGTTTACTTTTCTAGCAAGTCTTTGACTTGCGAGGATCTCCCTTGAACTCAGTTTTAACAAGACCTTTCTCTGTATCAGTAAGCTTTGGCCAGTCAGTCTGGAACCTCTGGAAATAGAGAACCTGTTAGAAACGAAGCTCGGGATGGTGAGCAGATTGATGAACCGGTATGGAATAAAGACCGCCAGAAGCTAGCGCATCTATATTTACAGTCTTTACTTTAGCTGATCCATAACAACTAATGTCAATCTAACCCATGTCACCCATGAGGATGAAGATGACGTTGGGCTTGTTAGCGAATAGATTAGCACAAGTTACTAGCCCAATGAGTAGTATGGATCGTAATGACTTCATCTACTTATTATATTCTTCTTTAGTCATCCAGATGAGAGCTTCCCAGTAGTCCGTATCGTTGGCTTGGCGCTTGCCTGGTGTAGTACGTCCTTTAGAAACGATCTCTGTGATCTTCTTCTTGAGTTCTTTTACTTTTTCAGGATGTTCAGCTGCGATGTTGTTCTCTTCAGCTTTATCTTTAGATAGATCATAGAGTTCCATTTTGTTATCAGCACGCCCCATGATCATCTTCCAGTTACCTTTAGTAATAGCGTATCGCCCCCCTGCTTCACCACGATTTATAATTGGCAGACGATCGTAGTCTGCTGTATCATCAGTAAGAACCGATGCAAAGCTCTGGCTGTCTTCCCCCGCATTATCTGCAAGAGTAGCTCCAGTGAGTTCAGCAAATGTTGCTAATAGATCTACCTGCCCCACAGGCTTATCCCAAGTGCGGTTTGGATTCTTTATGCCAGCTGGCCAGCGTACTAGAAATGGCACTCGGTGACCACCTTCGTAAACGGAG
>CALFBV010000058.1 GCA_937951395.1 uncultured Rubritalea sp. | reverse complement strand
GGTGACTGCGATGCCTGTGATATCAGCGACCTTAGGTCGCTTCTCCTGGGTGATCACACGTAGAGTGTCTGGATCTACATAAGCACAGACCCAAGCTTCTCTATTTTCGATATTCACATTTTTAAATGTGATCGTTTTTGTTGATTTTTCAAATCCATTTTTCCCTTCGGTTACTACGTAGAATGTAGCATTGATACTGGGGAGGAAGTTTAGTTTAGATTTGGTTTCAATGTTGAGTTTAGCTTCTATTTCGAGCCATTCTTTATTCTCAGATTGCTGAGTGATGCTGGATCCAATGAGGCTATAACGAGGAGTTTCTTTTATTTCAACTTCCAGTTTTTCTACAGTAATTTTATGGAGGATTTTTTCAGGGATCGGTTTAGCTGCTACGGCAGGTTTCTCAGTTCCTTCTTTTGCTACATCTGCACTAAGGTTCAGAGTGAACACAGTATTCATAGTGACAACGGTAAGGATGCTTTTATTTGTCTTCATGCTGTTATATAAGTGAGCATGGCGAAAAGGTTACTAATTTTTTGATTGGAGCAATACCTTGAATGCTGATCCTGCGCCATCTGGGTGGATGAGGAACTGGTCTTCAGCGCTTTTTGTAACGAATGGTGATAGGTATTCTCGTTGCTCCATCAGAGAAATAGTTTCTAGTCCATCTTGTTTTCCCCAAGCGATAAGATCCGAGAAGTTCACATCCGCGGTGATGTCTTGCCTACCTGGGTTTTGATAGACTGCCTTACCAGTAATCCTTTGATGATGAGAATATGCTCTTAATGTTCCCGAGGGCATGCGGGAGTATACATTGGGGTGAGTGTCACCATAGTCAACTGTGAGGAGCTCTCCCATCTTCCAGTGAGGTAGCCAGTCCTGCATCCATTCATGATATGACTCGTGAACCTCTATGCGTTGCTCTGCAGTTGTTACTGGGTAATCTATCGCTGATGTATTTGGCAATGTGTCCACGCATGGATAAAAATGTTCTTCTTGGTTATGTAAATAGAGTTCATTCCAGTAGCCGCTCGATTTCTTAAACACTCTAACAGGGAAAGCATCTACTAACTCATTGGAGAAAATAAAGGCGACTCCCTTACACGACTTGAGTGCAGACTTGATCTCCGTATGCCATTTGACTTTGCGTGATAAGCTGTTTTGCTTCTGTTGCTGCTCCGTGAGAGGAGTCGAGTTATCTACTATGTGATATCTGAGCTTCCATCGTTTTAGTACAGGTAAGGATTTGATCACGGATTTAGCCATGGAGCCATCACCACCACCCAGTTCGATAAGGTTAAGCGGAGCGTTACTATTACGAGCCCAGTCAAGCGCTGATTGGGCTACTGCCTTACCTAGAACATTGCTTAGTGTGGCAGTAGTCGAGAAATCTCCAGTCGTCCCAACAGTCTGAATATTTCTGGAGTAATACCCTGTATTTGGGGCGTGCAAGGCGTGTTGCATGAAGGCATCAAACCGCACTAATTTTCTGTCCGCAGATGACATGGGAGATTAGTCTGTTAGCGGAAGTCTGAGACCAGATCTTCACAGCCTTTTATATCTAGTTTACCAGATGCTAGAATAGGGATTTCACTCACTGGTAGAATGTTTCTAGGGCACCATAACGAGGGAATGCCAGCATCTAACAGTTTGTAACGAAGATCTATGCATGCTTGTGATGCCGTGTCTTTATCTGTGATGCACGATAACAAAAGGATGGCTTCACCTTTCTTCTCATCAGGAACGCCTACCACTGCTACCTTTCGCTCAGTTTCTTCATCTAGTCCGAGGACTTCGATGACGGCTGCTTCGAGAGTTTCGTGCGGCACCATTTCTCCAGCGATCTTTGAAAATCTTGAAATCCTACCTTCAATGTGAAGGAAGCCATCTTCATCGACTCTACCTACATCACCAGTCTTGAACCAATCGTCCTCAAAGACCTCATTAGTTTTTTCTTGGTTATCTAGGTAGCCAGGGAAAATGTTAGAACCTTTTAACCAGATGATGCCAGATTGATCAATATCACATTCTTCATCTGTAACTGCATCAGTCATTTTGACCGCTATACCCGCTAAAAACTGACCTACTGAGCCAGTTCTGGCAGAGCTAATATCTGGCTCGGGAGTTTCGGTAGGTGCGTTGACGATGTTGAAATTAGTAGCTGGCGACGTTTCCGTTAGGCCGTAGCCTTCGAGTGGGATGATCCCGAATTTCTTATGGAATGACTCAGCGAGTGAATTCGGCAGTTTCTCTGCACCTGTGACAACTAGCTGGACTGAAGCTAGTTGCTCAGGCTTAACTCTGCGCATGTAACCTCTTAGGAATGTTGGTGTAGAGAGTAGGAAGTTAACTTTGTTCTTCTCAATAAGCTCAGCAAGACGTTTGGTATCTAGCGGAGTAGGGTAAGAGACAATGTTGAAGCCCTGGATCACGGGGAACCAGAGCGTGGCTGTACAACCAAATGAATGGAATAATGGAAGGCAACCTAGCAATGAGGAATTCTCAGATGATAACCCTAGTCTAGTGCTGAACTGACAGACATTGGCGAGCAGATTTCGATGGGTGAGGGGAACTCCTTTTGGTGCACCAGATGAGCCAGAGGTAAAGAGTAATACGGCTTCTTCATCTCCACCTGTTTTCTTGATTTTCGCAAAGCTTGCTATCATGTCTGCGGGGAAAATCTTGGTGACAATGACCCAGCGTTTGATAGATTTTTTAAGTGTTGGAAGGATGCGCTCTACGTGGATGAGATCTCTGACTGGTGGCCACGGGAAGTCGCTGACTTTTCTTACAAATGGATCAGCGGTGATGAACTTATCGACATCTGCTTGAATTATGCATGATTTTATCGCTTCATGACTGGCTGTGAAATTGATATTTACGGGAATTTTACCAGCAAAGATGACGGCAAGGTTTGAGACCAATCCACCAATACCTGGGGGTAGGATGATGGCGACACGTTTCTTCTGAGTCTGTTCCTTAAGGTGTTTTGCAAAGGCGAGCGCGATGCCAAGGATTATTCCGTAGTTGCGCTCTTGGTCATTCGTTCCATCGATGATTTTCACCTTGGAGTTCATTTTAAGACCTTTAAGTAGGTTGTATCCTAAAGACTCCTGAAGGAATGGGCGCTGGCTAAAGGCCTTTGATATGCCTAGTAGATTAGCTTGTTGCCATTTGGCCGGATTGATTGTTTCAGGGGCTATCTCAGGCTCAAACACTAAATAAGAACCAGGTAGTTCAGTGGTTGTCATCAAGCGAGTCTGCGTAGGATCGTGAACTGCTAGAGGAGTGACCGGTAGCTTGAGTGCACAAAGTGCTGTGAGTGTCTTTGCTTCGATGTGAGATGCAGAGCCCTCCAAGACATTTACTTTTCCAGGGTGGAAGATGGCTACACCGCTGTCTCCTAGATCTTTTTTAAGCTGTTTACCTAATTTTTCTAGCCCTGTATCTCCGACGGAGAATGATACTGCCTCGGCATTTTGCTCACCTAGATAGTTTTCAGTCTCATCTGGTAATACTACTTTTTCT
>CALFBV010000057.1 GCA_937951395.1 uncultured Rubritalea sp. | reverse complement strand
ACTCTAACTGAAATTGATTTTGCTGCCCTAGGAGATTCTTCTGACTCTGCTACTGTTATGTTTGGCTCTACTACCTTGACTCTCTTCGATGGAGTTACTGATGTCACAGGTGCTGACATTTGGAATCCCTCTGGCGGTGTTACTTTTCTAGATGGCGATTCAATCACATTTAGCAACACTTCAGGTGACGCTTATCGCCTTACGGATATGACTTTCAATGTAGAGAATGTCCCAGAGCCTAGCTCAACAGCGCTACTCGGGCTAGGTGGACTCGCGCTTATCTTGCCTCGTCGCAAGTAATTTACCATATTTACAGAAATTAGTCTTTCCGCACCCTTGGGAAACCTAGGGTGCTTTATTTTTGGGTGAGAGGATGATAGATTTATTTGATAGCATGAAATCATGGAGTAAGCGTCTTAAAATTGGCCTAGACTGCTTCTGCTGATTTTTTCCAGAGCTGGGCTACTTTGCTCGGGGTTAATTCCTCTGCCGATTGACTCCCTAGGTTTTCTAGGACGTATTCGATGTAATCTCGCGGATTGAGTGCGGCCACTTTGCAATTCTCAATCAATGTATAGAGGATCACGTTGTTTTCTCCTGCTTCTCCACCCTACTGGCTGGACACGCCCGAGCTAAGAGATGAGCTCGTAAAATATTACGCCGAGGTATCTAACTTTGATATGCTGGTGGGACAAGCACGCGGAGAACTGGTATCCACAGCGGATGTCACCCCTACGTCTGCGGAGCATTTTCCAACTGTAACATTATTGGCAGCCGCAACCGCGGTTTTTCCAATAACGTGGCTGTCTCTTGGGTGAAACTTTCTCAAGAAAATCCTGGAGTAAAGCCAATGGTGCATGAACTACATCATCGACCTGAATACGAACTCTACGATACAGACCCTATCGCTACTGAGAAATCTTTAGTAGCGAAGAAGAAAAAGAAGACATGATTCTTCCTATGCGGTATTCCTAATATCTAGATCGATGCGCTACTGAACCCACCGTCGATGACGAACTCGGAGCCGGTGATGAAACTGCCGGCTCTGGCTGATGCGAGTAGTAAAGTGGCGCCTATGAGCTCATCCGAATCTCCAAATCTACTCATCGGTGTCTTGCGGAGAATTTCTAGAATATGAGCTTCATCCAGCGCACGTTGGTTCTGCTCAGAGGGGAAGAACCCTGGGATGAGGCTGTTTACGCGGATGTCATTGTCAGCCCACTCGCGGGCAAAGTTTTTGGTGAGGTTATGCACCGCCGCCTTAGATGCTGAGTAGGCGAAGGAATTAGAAACTGGGGTGATACCCGCGATGGAACCTAGATTAATGATGGAGGCTGGTGTTCCATGCTCTAGAAAATATTGACCGAATACCTGGCAGGCCTGGAAGGTGGCGGTGAGGTTAATATCGAGAATAGTCTGGAAGTCTTCGGTAGGTATTTCTAATAGCGGCTTGGTAGTGTTTACGCCTGCTCCATTGATGAGGATATCGATTTTCCCGGAGCGCTCTATGACGATATCCAGTAGTGCGTAGAGTGAGCCTTTCTCCATCAGATCTGTGGCTACGAAGTAGGCTTTATCCCCCGCTCCACCTTCCAATGCAGATGCCTGGATCATGTCAATACGTCGCTCAGCCTTGTCTTCATTTCTGCCCGCAAGGACTACTTCTACACCAGCCTTAGCGAGACCCAGTGCCATGTGCGAGCATAGCTCACCAGTCCCACCGATGACTACGGCGACCTTTCCCTCTAGATCATAAAGTTTATCAATATAGCTCATGGATCTGATCATCTTGAATAAGAATAATTAGTCAATGTGAATTAAGATTGAAGTCAAGGCGATGTGATTTAGGATGATGTTATGAAAGATAAAGCATTAGCATTACTCAAGGAGCTCACAGACGCACATAGCATACCGGGCCACGAAGATGAAGTCAGGGCTATCTTCGCAGATGAACTAGAAAATGTGGGAGGCTCTTTAGGATCTGATCGCCAAGGCAGTGTCTACTTCGAGCGTGGGCTGGGAGAAAATAGTGGCCCTCGCGTAATGATAGCCGGGCACATGGATGAGGTAGGATTCCGCGTGCAGCACATCCGTCCAGACGGGTATTTAAAATTTGTCCCTGTAGGTGGCTGGTGGCCGCATACTCTGCTTGCTCAAAGAGTGGAAGTTCTCACTAAAAATGGTGAGAAAGTATTAGGTGTGATCTCTAGTACGCCACCACATTTCATCTCAGAGGCAGATCGTAGTAAGGTGATGTCGATCAATAACCTGTTCATAGACATCGGTGCTTCTAGTGCCGCTGAGGCGGAGGATGTATTTGGCATCAGTTTAGGTGATCCAGTGGCACCAGCTACTGCGTTCACTCCGCTGGCGAAGGATGGCTACTACATGGCGAAGGCATTTGACAACCGCGTGGGAATGGCATGTGCGATTCAGGCAGCCCAGATTTTAGTAAGAGAAGAAGGCCACCCGAACACGCTGATCTCAGCTGGAACGGTGCAAGAGGAAGTCGGCCTTCGTGGGGCTCGCTCATTAGCAAATGTAGTGAAGCCAGATGTAGCTATTATTTTAGAAGGTCCACCCGCTGATGATACTCCAGGATTTAGCCCATCAGAAAGCCAAGGAAAGCTCGGTGGCGGTGTGCAGATCCGCCTCCATGACCCAAGCGCTATTATGAATCCACGCTTAGCGGACCTCGCTATAGAAACTGCTAAGAAAGAAGGCATCCGTCATCAAGTCACCGTCCGCTCAAGTGGTGGCACAGATGCAGGTGGCTTTAGTATGTCAGGTGAAGGCGTCCCATGTGTGGTTCTAGGAGTCCCATCCAGATACATCCATTCACACAATGCCATCATCGATATAGAAGATTACCTCGATATGGTCAGGCTTTCTGTTGCGTTAGTGAAGCGCCTTGATCAAGTAAAAGTAGACGAGCTGGTGGAGTATCTCTAGAGTTTATTTCCCTGCGTAGGCGCTATTTTCAGTAAAATGAAGTACATCGTGAATGCGATGGCCTGAAGCGTGAGTAGGTAATATGGATAAGGTCCCATGTAGTCGAACATGGTATCGAAAGCTGGCTTACCGCTGAGGAAACCGTAGTTCTGCTTGATCATGAAGTTGATGGCTATCACAGTAGCCATATACAGCCAGCTCCAGATGATGATGCGCTTGAAGGCTCCCTTTCTAGGAATGATGCCCATGCCCCAGACTAGCGTGACCGCTGCGATGGGGACTCCGCTGTGCTGGAGGAAAAAGTTGTAGTAGTCTAGCGTGTTCCAGTCATAGGCGAGCGTGGGGGTGAGTAGTCCCTGAGTGGTGCCAGCGAGCCCCCAGAGGTAAGCTACTTCTGCAAGTTTGTAGTTTTTAGTGATCAGAGCCAACGCTGCCACTATCGAAACTACGTCGCAGAGATAAAGCGGCAGCGAGGAATTCCAGAAGACCAGCCAGCCAGTCTCACCAGTCCCGAAGCGCAGAAAGGTAAGAACAGGATCCATAGATACAGCGAAGATGAGTAACCCAGCAAATAGGTATCTCACCCGCGTCTTCAATTTCTCTAAGGCGTCTGAGCGCATAAATCTCACCATGAGATACGCAGCCACTAACGTCACCGCTAAGGCGAGGATGTGAGAGGCTCCGAAGTGCTGAAATGTTGCGAGGATCATGATCTGTTAGAGAGTTTTTTCGATAAATTTATACCTACTATGAAACTTACCTCTATTGTATTTCTTACAGCAAGGATAGCAAGCTGAGTCACCCCGCATCCGCTTGACACGATCGATTATTTCCAGACACGCCGGACAAGTATAACGCCACTTCCTCCGCTGCTTGCGGCTGGGTAAGGGCAAACTATGGGTGGCAGATTCACCAGGAATACCCAGATCTGCACAGGCTTGCTTCCACTCCGCTCCATGGGCAGCTATTCCACGGCCATAGCGATGGTGAGCCAGTAAATGCGCCAATTCATGCAACAGCGTCTGCTCCACATGAGGCAGAGGATTATCACCTAGTTGAAGTAATTTAGGGTTGAGCTCTACCTTAGCGAGAGTGAGAAATGCTCGCCCAGCAGTGGAGCGCATCCTGCGGTTCCAGACTATCTTCACGGAACTCGCGTATTCCTCTCCAGCCTGCTGTTTTAAAAGAGAAATGGCACCGTCAACCATTGTGACGATGCCATTATAAATTTCCTCTTTCTCCATCGTGAATTATTGCTCAACTTTAGCCTTCACCATCTTATCTTGCTTGGTGAGCTTGATCAAGTCATTAAGGATAGCCATGCCCTCACGCTTCACTGGATCCATTCTGCTCGGCCACTCAGGAGTGATGTCTAGATCTTCTTCCTTGTTCTCTGCCTTCAGCATGTAAGATTCATCTTCTTTAGTAGGGTCAAATTCATGCAGGCTATCAGTGTCCATTAAGTCTTTACGCTTTAAGCTATAGAATGTGTAGCGTTCTTTATCTTGCTTCTGAATTTTTTCGAAACGTTCCACTCTTTCCTTGTTGCGTGCCTTTAAGCGGGCATCAGCTTCAGTTATTTCCTTGAGGCGGTCAGCTCTGTTTAGGCTCACCGTGTTTTCCTCGATGCGCTTCTTCATTCTGTCCACGTCAGCTTGAAGATAAACAAAGTCCTTCGCCTCCTTTACTCTTGATAAACTATTCGCCTTCAGATCTTTGATGAAGAGCTTAGATCTGTCACCAGGCTTAAACCCTGGTGCCTTCTTGATGACATCATACGGTAAAGCATAGTCCATGTACTTCTCACCTATCTCGATGGCATCCAACATATTTGGCAGCACGATGTCTGACTCCACTCCTTTGTTCTGAGTGGATGATCCTGCTACTCGGTAGAATTTCCTGATCGTAGGCTTGAGATAGCCTGCTCTCTCTCTTCCCTGCGCATTAAATGGTAGCATGCGTGCTATATCCATGATCTGCTGCACGGTGCCCTTACCGTATGTAGAGCTAGTTCCCACGACCACTGCGCGGTTGTAGTCCTGTAGTGCGCCTGCTAGAATTTCACTCGCTGAAGCTGATGTGGAGTCGATGAGGCAGACCATCGGGCCAGTGTAAATCGCCTTATCATAAGCAGTCTGAAGTGTGATTCTGCCTTGGGAATCTCTCTCCTGCACCACGGGGCCACGACCAGTGAAGAAGCCAGATATTCTTCTCACTTCTTCAAGTGATCCACCACCATTTCCACGGAGGTCAAAGACGAGTCCCTCTATTCTTTCCCTCTTCATTCTGAGGAGAATACTCTTCACATGATCAGAGCATTTGTTCCCACCAGTCTGGAAATTCACATAAAACGTAGGGAGCTTGATGAAGCCAATACGGCTCTTAGTGCCATCAGCATTCTTCGTCTCAATGATTTCACCAGAGGCAAAATCCTCCTTCATTTCCACTGAGCCGCGTTTAATTACAATTGTCTTATACTGACCAGCTGCAGTCTCTATTTTCAATCCCACTGAAGAGTCTACAGGCCCGCGTATCAGTTCCACCACCTTGTCGATCCTCATGAACATGATGTCCACTACATTGCCATCATTGAGGTGATCTACCCCTACGATTCTGTCGTTAAGTTCTAGATCACCACCTTTAGAAGCCGGTCCACCAACCACAATACCTGTGATCTTAGTAGCCCCATCATCTTCACCTTGGAGCAGTGCTCCTATACCCACAAATTCATTATCCATTCCCGCCTTAAATGGACCATACTCGCTCGCTGTTAGATAGTCAGTGTGAGGTCCATACGCCTTAGCAGCAGCACTCAGCACATAGTCCGCTATGCCCTCATTGTTGTCATCGAGATCATACTGGAGCATCCGCTTATACTTGAGGCGGACCACTTCCTTCACTGGCTCCTTATCCTTAAGCGGGTTTTCTTTTCCCTGCTCCGCTGCAAGCTTCGCGATGTTGTCTCTACGGAGAGTCTCCGAGAGAACCGCCTCTTCTACGAGCCTCTCCCAGAGTTCATTTGCCGCAGCAGTATCCGCTGGCCATTGGAGGTCTTTTCTAGAACGCTGAACCTTACGGTCGCTATCAAAGGTAAAATTAGATTCTTTGAGAAATTTCTGCGCATGCCCTATTCTCTCCTTCACACGCTGAATATAAAGCGCATGCACCTCATGCGACGCCTCATTACTCTTCTTAATGAGAAGCCTGTTATGTAGATCTTGGCCAAATTTAGCCTTCAGACCATCCACATCCTGCTGAGTGAAATACACCTTCCCTGGATCTAGCTCTTTCATCAAAAGATCAAAAATTCTTGGTCCTAAAACATCATCATTGATCTTCTCGTAGTGGCGGTTCATCAGCATTTTTGCCATCACTCTACCCACTTCATCATAGTCTACCTTATTGTCAGGAGCCTGCGCACAGGCTGATCCAGTAAATGTGAGCCCAATGAGAGCGCCCGTGAGAGTTTTCTTGATATTCATAGTTTTAAATTTTTCGTTTTACCGATGTTTATTATCGAGGTGCCGCTTGCTAGGCGAATATACTTGCTCAGCGAAATTGTTTTGTCGAACTTTTCTTCCCGCCTTTTCCTAAAGGGCGATTACGCTAAGGTTTTTTCTACGATAGTAGCGATGACTCAGCAGGAAAATGTTTAAATTTCTCCTCAACTGAAGTCATTTACGGCATTCCTGGGATCGTCCCGTAGCCTACAAAGGTGGACTTCGAAGTCTTGCTCGGCAGCCTAAAATCAAAGATTCCATAGCCATCACCCTTCTTCCCACGGTAGCTTCTTCCTTTACTCGCACATGCCATGATACGCCTGCCATCAGCCTCTTTTCCTAAATAAATACCCACATGAGAAATATTCACCTTTCGCCCATCCGTAGGCGTATAAGTCCCAGACCAGAACAGAAGATCCCCCACTCTAAGATGCTTAAAGGCTGGATCATCGATGGATTCCACCTTCTTTCCCACCAGATGGATCGTAGCATTATCTCTTATCCAGACATACTGCTGAGCAGACGTCCTGGGAGGCTTATAGCCGCAGCGCTTCATCACATATGACATCGCTCCCGAGCAGTCAAACCCACCTGATTTAGGGTCAGCTCCACCAAATTTATACGGTAAATGCTCATATTCCTCCACCATCTTTTCCGCCTGAAAAACCAGAATTTGCCGTGGACTCAGCACCAAGGGGGTGAGCGGATAATTCCACACAGAAGCCATCGTAAGACAACCACTCAGAAAGAACCCTACCAGTAGAAATGAGAAGTAACGCATTATCTAAAACCTCGCTAATTAGTGTTTATCTTCCGGAGTCACTCCCACCACGATGTTAAACTCCGCAGTCAGCTCTAACAGCTCAGCCAGCACACCGGGCGCAGTGAATAAAAGCGCACCACCTACGACTGAGCGCGCCAAGAAATCTCTCCTAGTCAGCGAATAACCCGTAAGATCTGTAATCATTTTCTCATCCATAGTAAAATACTCTATTGCACTAATGGAGACCCTACAAGTTCAGAATAAATCCGCTCTACATCCAGAGATAGCTACTTCTTCTCTGTTTTCTTTGCTTGCTCCATCTTTAATCTCTCATCACCCGCCTGCTGCATCCTCTTCATCGAGTCAAACATTAACACCGAACTACCACCCACACCCTTTAATAAAGCATCAGCCTGCTCTACTTCACCAAGAATGAAATGAGCACGTATCAATGCGAGCTTGCAACTGCTAGCCCCCTGCATAACGCCTCAGGCCTCACATGCATACAACTCCTTGAGGGCTATTTCTAAAGTCGTCCTTAGCTCTTCATAAGTTTTGCATTCTGGTAATTTCTTAGCAGATATACTCCCCGCAAAGAACGGAGATAGCTTACCTCTAAAATCCCACTCAGATTTACTATCCGCAGGAATCACATGCCCAGTCACTTTCTCATCGACCCCCGCAGATGCAGACAAGGCGAAACAACAAACCAAAAGAGTCATTATTATTCTCATAGACAAGAAACTATCACATCTAGCACCACAAAGCTGTAAAGAGTTTGTAAAAAGATGATTTCATCTCTTTCCAAGAGCCAGCACCCCAAACATCAGAGCTATTCCTGTAAAAAATAAAGCCACTCTCCCCTCTCTTCATCACTCTTATATTCATTATCATGGATCATTGTAAAATCACATTTGATCAGAGGCATTAGATATATACCCCCCGATTTAAAAAATACACACACATCACAACTCACTAAAACAAAATTTGTTTGGTTCCAAAAAATGTAGTGATGACAATAGGTGATCAATAACTGGCACAGCCATTGCTATAAAAATCTTACAACAAAGGTCTAGTGGCCTAATAAACATACAACCAAAACAACTACATACTATGAACAAAACATTATTCACTGCACTCGGAACAGCAGCTATCACAACTTCTTCTCTATTAGCAGGAGATTTCGACACACCAATCGCTACTGAAACACCGGCAGCATGTAAACTATCCGGATCACTATCTCTTGATCTTAATTCACACTTCATCTCTTATGGATTTGATGTTTGGGCAGCAGGCAATTCTTTGACCGAAGCACCAACATTCAACCCTAGTGTAAGCCTCGACTACGCACTCACAGACAGCGTCACACTCAGCACAGGTTTTTGGCTAGACGTAAACGACAATCCTTCTGGCAGTGACTTCAAAGTTCAAGAGACAGATGTATGGTTCGGCGTTTCTTACACCTCAGGAATAATGACATACAGCGCCACTTATCAGAACTGGCAATACGCTGGTGATTCAGAGCAGATTTTAGACCTTGGTGTTTCATTTGACACATTCCTTAGCCCATCCATCACCATCCATAAAAGACTCACTGAAGGTGCTAGTGGAGGTTTCGATGGAACATTCCTCGTTCTTGGCGCTGAGCACTCATTCGATCTTAGTGACAAGTTCTCCCTCACAATTCCTATTGCTTTGGGTGTAGCGCTCGACGAGTTCCACACCACAGAATCCGGTTACGGCTATGCTTCTATAGGATTACAAGGCAGCTACGCGATCAACGATTTCACATCATTTAATGCTGGAGTCACATTCTATGACACAGATGCAGACGTCGTAGGTAATGCCGATGATCAGTTCTTGACTGCCAACGTAGGACTTTCATTCAGCTTCTAGTCGATCACAAAACTGTTCATCAAAGTAAAAATAAACAGCCAAACCCTCCCACCAATTCAACATTCAATATTATGAAATTAACTATTAAAAAATTAGCGGCGGCGGCTTGCATCACTGGAAGTCTCCTCACCGCACAAGCAGAAGAAGAAACCGTAAAAGTCGGTGTCCTTCACTCACTCAGTGGCACCATGGCCATCTCAGAAACATCACTAAGAGATGTTCTCCTATTCACATTCGATGAAATCAACGCTAACGGTGGCGTAATGGGCAAAAAGATCGAGCCTGTCGTCGTTGACGGAGCCTCTGATTGGCCACTCTTCGCTGAAAAAGCTGAAGAACTCATCGTAGATAAGAAAACAGCAGTCACCTTCGGTTGCTGGACCTCTGTATCACGTAAATCTGTGCTTCCCGTATATGAGAAATATAAGAACCTTCTCTTCTA
>CALFBV010000056.1 GCA_937951395.1 uncultured Rubritalea sp. | reverse complement strand
AGGTTAAAAAAACAATAAAAGGTTATGTAGAAGCCACTACTATCGAAGAACGTGCGAAATGGTGTAGAGATCCAGAAACTACACTACGTAAAATGACGGAGTATTATACAAATGAACTCACGTTTGATACCTACTATTTTGATTCTGTGACGATGATATCCGAGAGGGATATATCAGAAAAAAAGCTGATTATGGTAGCATCTAAAGTCCGTAGTGTATCTGGAGATGTCTCTACTGAAAAGAACCTAATCAATCTACTACTAGAAACGCAAGATGACGGAAGTTATCTTGTTGACTGGGAAATAGCCGTTGTGTTTCAACCTTCGGACTGGGACTCATTTGTGAAATCTAAGAGCACAGAGTTACATGCGTTTAGAGTAGACCTCAGAGATAGGGTCAACTATGGCCCCTATCTTTATGGGTTTAGCGATGACAATAGATATCAAGCTTACCGGATAAGTCTAAGAACTGATGAAGCGAAGTATCTAATCGCGTATGCTAAAAGAAATTCCGAGATCGATCAAAAGATAAAAGCACTTCTTAAACCTTCAGATAATAGAAATAGGAACTTAAAATTCGCTTTCCCATTGACGATTAAAGTACGTTACCCCGAAGATTCCCAATCAGATCAGTGTGTTGAAATAATTGAGATAGTATCCGAGTCTTGGTTTATTCCTTAGGTTTCCAACTTAGCTTTTTAAATTACTGCTTTCGCGCTTTCTTTATCTCTACGCCATTACCCTTAGAGCGGCGATTTTTCTCGTATTCAAGGAGTTTAGTTTTATTGAGTGAATCTTGTTTCATCTTGAGATTACTATTAAAATCGATTTTTTTCTGGAGTTTAGGTTTATTTAATTGGATAGCTCCAGCTTGATCATCACCGAATGGATCACCAGAACGATCTATCCTCTGAGAACTACTAATATTGCTTCGGAAGAACGCGTAGCGTCCTTTAGGATCCTTGGCTATAATAGTGCTTGGTGAGGAAATATTTGCCGTTTGCCATATTCCACGTAGATCTGTTTCTCCTGTTTTGAATTTAGTTTCATTGAGGCCGATCGCTTTCACATGAACGGAGTCGATGTATTTACCTGACTTCTTATCACTGATGTTTACTCTAACAGAGCGTTGACCAGGATACTCCTGCACTTCTAATTTAAGAGGAGTGATGAGCACTAGCCCAGAAGTATGAAGGTAGTCACCACGGCAGATGACGAGATATGCGCCATCGTCTTTGACTGGGAGTTCGATGATTTTTTCGCGTTCTTGGAAGTCTTTGCCATTACCAAGCTGGGTGGTAAGACTGTGCTTAGGTGTGATGCCTGCGAGATTGATCGCTGAAATGTTAGAAAGATTTTTCTCACGGAGATATAGCTTCATCAGATCCACACGGTAGACTTGGAATTGTGCTTCCTTGATGTTTCTATACTTGAGCTTAAAACTAAATTTCTCCCCAGAATTAAGCACTTTTACTTCATCAAGTGAAATAGACTTCTGTTCGAAATACGCTATGGATTCCTTTGCGTCAGGATAAGATTTCTCGATTCCTTTATACCATTTTATCGCTAGTTCGGGCAAGCCCTTAGCATGGTATATCTGTGCGGTAATAAATGCGGCGAGGTCTTTGTCTTCAGAGTTTCCTGTTGCCACATCAGAGGCTGATTTGAGCGCTCGATCATAGTTTCTAAGCCAGAAGTTACCCAGTGCCTGCATGTAGCGGAAACTCGTAGCGTGCTCACTATCTTTATAAGTCACGATGGCTTTGGCTGTGTGCTTTACCACGTCATCATAACGCTTGAGGGCAAATAGGGCATTTGCCAGAGAGAACGCTGCATCATCAGCAAGCTCATGCTCCGGAGTATGAGTGAGGAAATTACTCGTGTGCTTGAGACTAAGTGCGATGACCTCTTTCTTCGAGTAGAGCTTCTGGGTAATAGGGTTGTTTCCTAGCGAGCTAGCCTTTTCGGCTAAAGAATAAATCTTCTGAGCGAGCGCAAACCTAGAATTCCTAATCTCTCCTAGATCAGGATAGAGTAGCCAGAGTTTGTTCTGGTAATCAACAGAAAGCATGAACTTACCTTGATCTTCCAGTGCAGCACCCACATAAGAATCAGAGTTGAATCCAGCTTCTAGCGTCGCTGTATAGACATCCATGCTGCGTTCGTGTTCTCCTAGTGTCCTGTAAGCCTTGCCTACTTTGAGTATCTTATCAAATGGAATCACAAGGTCTGGATTTCGTTCTGTTAGTATCTCAAATGAGTCAGCAAGTAACTGTGCATTTGGCTGTGCTTTATCAGTCTCTATCCAGAGTAACATCTGCGCTAGTACCGGGTCTTCACTTGCCTGCTTAAGTTTGCGGTAGGCTAGTATATGTCTCTTAGCTTCATCGTATTCATTCGCTTTGAAATGCAACTGAGCCAGTTCATAATGCTCATATCTATTCATCTGATAAGCGCTGTCATTCTTGGCTCCTTTGGCTAAGATGGTAAGCTTTGTTTCATTGTTGTTAGAGGTTTTACTCGTGTCATCAGTAGCGCATAAGATACTAGGATTATGTGTCCATTCCCCAGCGTGCTCGGCGATCAGTGTGTAGCGGAGGTCGAACTTATTTGGCAGACTTCCATATGTAATGATGAGATAGCTTCCTGCATGTCTAGCTCCGCTGTGATTTCCTCTCAGCGATCCAGCAAGATAGCTAAAGCCGGCAGGGATCTCCTCAATGAGTATACTGTCTGGGTGGGCGCTGTTAGAGATTCTACCTTTCAGATGAACTTGTATCGTGTCGCCAATATCAGTCTGCTCTACCGGCGAGCTACCGCTACTTCTGAGAGGTAGTCCCTTGTAGCTGAGTTGTTCTCTATAATGCTTCCTGTCTTCCACGGTGAAGTCTTTAACAGAGGATTGAGCTTGCATGATCTGTCTTCCAATTAGTTCAGCGCTGACGACAGCTCCTACCCGATCAGATTCAATATCTATCGTATTTACTCCTGTCTTGAGCAGTTTTTCAGGGATGATTCCGTTTTTAATCTGCTTGCCATTAACCGAAAAGATTAAGTCTGATTGTTTAGCTTCTGGCTTCATTTTACTACCAAATTTAGCTTGAGCGTAGGCTAAGTAACCTCTTTCAACGTCAGATTCAAAATGATGTGTAAATTGAATGACCATGGCATTTTTATCGATAGCTAGCGCGGCATTGAGAGTTAAAGCATCTAGAAGTATAGATGATCTTAGGAAAGACTCTGAAGCATGCTTCACATTGATGTTTTCGTCGATTTCACTATATAAAGTAGTAGTAAATTCATTCTTATCTAACAAAACGAAAACGTTAGCTAATATAGCACGCCCAATGTTATCCATCTTGCTGCGCTCACGGAAGAGGCGATTACATGTAGTGAAGTCCTCATCGCCTGAAGAAGCTAGAGCGAGTTGTACCAGAGCTCTGGAGCTGTAGAGATTAGTAGCGAGTGATTTTTGCTGAGCTGAGATCCAATTGAGTGCCTGACTGGAGGTAAGTTTGTCATAAGGAATCTTCAACCTCTTTGCCATCATCAGAGCCTGATAAGAGAGAGTTGTGTGGATCAGTGAAGCAGCTTTTCGATTACGGATTTGGCTCCATGCACCATTTGATTTCTGGCTAAGAGTAAGGTCTGCGCAGAGTCGGCTAGCAGTAAACCTTAGCTCTTCTTGCTTTGGCTCATCTAGTTTATGAATGATCAGATAATCTAGGTAAGCACACACCGCCATTAGTTGGCCTCC
>CALFBV010000055.1 GCA_937951395.1 uncultured Rubritalea sp. | reverse complement strand
GTCCGGGAGGGACTTGATGAGATTTACTGCGAAGGTGATGCCGCTGCTGATTCTGCTAGGCTGGACGTCCTCGCAGAGCATGGAGAGGGAGGTGTCCATGGCGATGAGGATGTTGCGCGTGTGGATCTTCTCACGACTAACAGATTTCCCAGAGTAGGGTCTGCTCATGGCGATGATGAGGCAGATGAGTCCGAGTAGGGAACAGGCTAGGGCTATCCAGAAGCGGGTAGATTTAGTTTTACTTACGAGTCCAGATTGATGCTGGCTAGAGACAAATGCTGCCCAGACCTTGGCTCTATTTCTGCGCATCATGATGACCGCAAGTATGATAAGCGGGATGACGATCAGGGTAGCAAACCAGGCTGGATAGAGAAATGACATGTGCGGTTAATTAGGAGCAGGCGCTGGGGTGATAGAGGTAAGGAATACGTAGACTAGAGCGAAAACGAGCGCGGCTGCGGTGAACCAGATGTGGTGCTCTTGTTTGTGGCTGACTACGCGCTGCTTACGGATGGTTTTTTCTAGGTTGTCGATGCTGGTGAGTGCATTGCTGAGGTCCTTTGTGGTGAGTGCTCGGTAGTACTCGCCCTTCGTCTCGGCGGCGATTCTCTTTAGTGTCTCGGTGTCAAACTCTAGCTGCGGATAGCGCTGGATGTGGCGGGGGAGTCTGCCTTCCTTGGAGCCTATCGCCACGGTATGAATTTTTATTCCTTGGAGAGCGACGGCTTTAGCTGCCACATCTGGGGTGATGGTGCCGGAGTTGTTAGAGCCATCGGTGATGAGGATGATGATGCGGGATTTGGTGTCTTTGTACTCCAGTAGACGAGTGGCTGCGCTGGAAATGGCTGAGCCTATCGCGGTGCCATCGTCTAGCTCCCTGTCTGGATTTACGCCTTCTAGTTTATCAATGAGGAATGCGTGGTCTAGGGTAACCGCTGCTTCAAGGTAAGAGCGACCTGCGAAGGAGACGATGCCGATGCGGTCGTATGGGCGTGCTTGGATGAAATTCTGGATGGTTTGTTTTGCAGCTCGCATGCGGGAGTTTCCTCCATACTGTGCCTCCTGTGCCTCCATGGAGAGTGAAATATCCACAGCGATCATGATGTCCACTCCACTGGCTTTTTTATCACTAAAGAGTGTGGTGGTCTGTGGTCTAGCGAGGGATATGGCGGCGGCTATGATGCTGAGAATAAGCGTGGTGAACTTCAGTGCGCCTGCGATGTCCTTGGGCTTAGTTCCTAATGACCCGATGATAGAGAGAGATGAGAAAGTGATGCTCGCTGGGGTGCCGAGTTTCCCCCTAAGTATGAGTAGTGGGGGGATAGCCATTAGGAGCAAGAGCCACCAAGGATGTGCGAAAGAAAAACTATTGAAGAATGTGTTGATGTGGATGAGTAGGTGATGTTTTAACTAAGGGATGTTCTTAGGGACGGTAGAGTCTATTCCTCTGAGAAGCGATTCTGTGAGCCGGATGAGTTTGTTTTTCTCCGCAGGGGGGTGTTGGTCCGGTGAGTATTTATGCTCCGCGAGTGCTGTGAGATAGGTGGCTAGTTTATCGCGCGCCACCTCTGGTAGTTGCTCTAGATCTTGATGGTCAGCGATGAATTCTTGGTGGGTTTGGAAGATGGATTTATTGTGAAACTGCCCTTGAAGGTATTCGCGAGTGAGGAGTGAAAGAGCTACGCTGAGCTGATTGCTATCTTGGTCACTGTCATTCAAGCTGGCTATTTGTTCAATTTTCTTCAATCGTGCGAGCGCGGCCTTAAGGTTATCCGCTGAAGTAGGGGTGTTTTTCTTATGCTTTAGATACGTGAGTATAGCATAAATAATTAGACAGCATGCAATGAGGAGCAGAAGCCATTGCCAGCCTAGTAGTAGAGGGGCTTTTTCTGTGGATTCTATGATGTCTTCGATCTCAGGCATAGTGTGCTGTTGATAGAATGTATTTATAGATGGGGATGGAGATCTGGAAAGGAAGAATTTGGTTCACGAATAAATAATTTTTAGATTGATGTATTTAGCATACATTGTATATTCAGCTTTGTTATGAAGAACACTCCCATAAAAAATGTAATTGCCTCTGTAGGATTAGTTACTCTTAGTGCTAACTCACTGCTGGCAGACACTCCCTCTACTGCAATACTGACTGGAGATTCTATCTCTGGATCTACGATTTATGTTGTGGATCCAGCTAGCGCTTCTACTCCACAAGAAATAATATTCACCCCAGATTCATCACAACTGATCAACGCTTTAGGTGGTGACATTAGCTTTGCGGGAGGAAATGTAGAGCTATACGCTAATAGTGATGGAGCTAGCTTAGCAGATTTTCAAAATGCTCAGCATGTCGAACTTACGGTAGATTTTGGTAATGGTTCGCCTGTGACTTTAAGTAGTCTGAATGGCCAGGACTGGTTTAACTCAGCATCAGCAGGCTATGACACTACATGGGGTGCAGATAATTTAGCGAACCAATGGTTCAATGATTTTGTAGATGAGCTGGAGACCTTTCCTTCACTAGCCTCTTTTACTACGGACAGAGAAGACCTTTTCAATACCTTCAGGGACGATGGTGGCTTTCAACAGCAGTCAGATCCTAACATTAGTTACGTAGAGTCATCTGGTGATACTGTCACAGTGGGGCTCGGAGGTTTTATTGATATTAAGCCTAGAGTGGCTGGGTTAGTAGCAAACGCAACTGGTCTTCCTGAGGGGGTAGTTTTAGCTCTTGTTCCAGATGGAATTCAGTCCAGCGAAGTAGTGCTCATTAATGGAGTAGCAAGTTATGGATTTGAGGCTAGAGCAAGCGGAGTTGTTCTGGATGACGGTGTTGATTCATATTCAGCAACTTATGAGGTTAGCCAGAGTGTTCCTGAGCCGTCTAGCACCTTACTTATTTTGCTAGGTGCCGGAGCTGTTACCTTGAGAAGGAAGCGCTAGGGGATCATTAATGATTACAACCAATTTTAGTGTTTAGGGTAGCTTCCAAGCTGCCCTAAATTTTTTATAATCAGCGGCAGTGAGTAGGACGTAGACTGGTTTTTTACTGGGGTCTATTTTTGAAATCATATTTTTTAGTTGTTCCTCAGGCATCGTGGTGCAGCCCGCTGTAGGCTTGGTGCCGCCTCCGCGCCAGATGTGGAAGAAGATGGAGCTGCCCGCATTTGCTGTGGCAGTTTTTTTTGAAGTTCCTTCATTGTGAGCGATGAAGAGCTTGAGCGAATGGGCATGATCTCCCTGCTTCATCTGGGCGTTCTTCTCCCATGCTGTTTTAGGCTGATGGCTAATAAGTATGTGGCGGTTATAGTAAGGTGAATCCGAGTCTTCCACCCAGAGGTCTCTGGAGGTGACTACTTTATAGGGTAGGGTGGGGAGTTTCTTGATGGTGGTTGCGTAGCCAAATGCAAAGGAAGATTCAGACTCAGATCCTATTCTAAATATGCCTGCTGGTGAGCGTCCATCACCTTCTTTTTTTCTAACACCTTCCATGTTTCTTGGATGAATGCCGGCGCCCCATGCTAGTCCATTTCTGCCGAGTCTGCCTTTCCATGCGGCTTCTTTTTGCGTCCATCCTGAAGCTCCTATATTTCTCTCGAACATGGAGAGTGTAGCGTGAGATGAGTTCGTTGTGGGAGCGATGCCTATGATGATCTGCCGTGTGTCAGCGGGAATTTGCGCTTTGCTGTGAATGGTAGAAAAGATGAAGATAATTAAAAGTAGAGGTAAGTTTTTCATTTTCTAAATGATTTAAATTGGGCTGTTAGATTTCGAGAGTGATTTTCAATCTCTTTGGGTTTGATTCCCCGCCCCTTGGGGCGTTATAAATTTGCGTGAGCGAATTTATCCATAAAAGTCACAACGTGACGATACTAATGTATCACATAGTTTTTCCAGCAAAATACAGGAGAGCGGTATTAG
>CALFBV010000054.1 GCA_937951395.1 uncultured Rubritalea sp. | reverse complement strand
GAAGCTAAACTCCGCGCCCTCATTCCCGCAGATGTAAAAATCCACGTAGGACTAGAAGGCCTCATCGAGCTAGCTCAGCTAGAAGGTGCAGACATGGTGCTCGTAGCCATCGTAGGCATAGCAGGGCTCCACCCAGCGTTCGCTGCGATCGATGCAGGCAAAGACCTCGCCGTAGCCAGTAAAGAAATCCTAGTCATGGCAGGCGAGCTCGTCATGCGCGCCGCCAGAGAAAAGGGAGTGAAAATCTTACCTGTAGACAGCGAACACAACGCCATATTCCAATGTCTCGAAGGAAGAGAAGGGAAGGGCACGGACGAAATCTCAAGGCTCATCCTAACCGCATCTGGCGGACCATTCAGAACGCTGGACACAGATCTGTTAGAATCTGTTAAACTAGAACAAGCTCTCAAACATCCCACTTGGGAAATGGGACGCAAGATAACCATCGACTCCGCAACCCTCTTTAATAAAGGCTTAGAAATGATCGAAGCCCGCTGGCTATTCGATGTGGAAATGGATCGCGTAGACGTAATCGTCCACCCCCAGAGCATCGTCCACTCCATGGTAGAATTTATCGATGGCAGTATCCTAGCCCAGCTCAGCACCACCGACATGTGCTTCCCCATCCAGTATGCCGTCACCTACCCAGAAAGAATGGCAAACAAACTCAAACCAATCAATTTTGCAGAACTAGGTAAACTAGAATTCGAAGCCGCAAGACGCGATGCCTTCCCAGCCATAGACCTAGCCGTAAGAGCGGGAACAAAAGGCGGAACCCTACCCGCAGTACTAAACGCAGCCAACGAAATAGCCGTAGAAGCCTTCACCAACAAAAAGATAACCTTCCCTGGCATCTGGCGCATCGTAGAACAAACCATGAACACTCACGAGTGGAACGAAGGAGAAACCCTAGACTCCCTGATAAAGGCAGACCAAGAAGCCAGAGAGCTAGCAAACGGCTTTATATAGGGGTGAAGAAGTTACCAGTTACCAGAAAAAAGCTTCATCGTCCCGGTTCTGTGTAATTTAGTGCTTTTCCGTGGTTCAAAAAATCCATCAACGAAGGCTCCATCAACCACAATGCCCAAATCCAGTGGTGGAAAAAACTACCCAGCCTCAGCCTTAATCTTCTCTAGCTCTTCCCACCTAGAATAAAGCCCAGTAACCTTCTCTTTCGATTCATTCAGCTGTTCCTCATACTGTTGCCAGTCATTTGGATGCTCATTATAAAAGTTCGGATGCGTCAGCACGGCTTCCTTTGCCGCCACATCTTCCTCAGCAGTTAAAATATCTTCCTCAATCGTCTCAAGCTCACGCTCTTCCTTCCACTTTAGCTTACGACCAGTCTTTTTCACTTCCTTCACAGGAGCAATCTTCACAGTCTTAAATGCCGCTTCTGTTAGAGCATTTTTCTTATCTCGCTCAGATTTCTTCTCTAGATAATAATCATAAGATCCAGGCTGATAATGCAGGTCACCATTATCCTCAAAAGCAAGAATCCCGGTGCAAACTCGATTGAGGAAATAGCGATCGTGAGAAACCACCAGCACAGAGCCAGCGAAATTCACCAACGCCTCTTCCAACAACCGCAGAGTATTCAGATCCAAATCATTCGTAGGCTCATCAAGAACCAAAACATTACCACCACGCTTCAAAATCTTAGCCAGTAGAACACGAGAACACTCACCACCAGAAAGTAACTCGATCTTCGTATTGATCCTGTCATCATCAAACAGGAAACGTTTCAAATACTGCCTCAGCCCCAGCGTCTCTTCACCCAGCTTCACATGCTCAGAGCCTTCGCCCACTTCCTCAAAAATAGATTTCTGGTCATCTAGAATAAGCCTGCCCTGATCCACAAAGTTAATATCCGCCCGCGCCCCAATCATAACCTTACCCGTAGCAGGCTCTAGTTCACCAAGAATTGTCTTAAGTAACGTAGATTTTCCCATTCCATTCTTTCCAACCACACCAACACGCTCACCACCTTCAAGTTTGAAGTCTAGGTTCTTGAACAACGTCCTATTACCAATCGAGTAAGAAATATTCTCACACTCCACCACTCTGTTAGAGAGCTTAGGTGCAGGCGGAATGATTAGATCTATATCTAATTCCTCCTCAGGAGCTTCCTGGTCTGCCACCTCAAAATACTTATCCATCCTGTCACGAGACTTAGTCCTACGAGCAGATGGTCTTCTGCGCACCCACTCCAGCTCCTTTTTCAGGAACCTCTGGCGCTTATGCTCATTCACTGCCTCCTGCTGCATCCGCTCCGCACGCGTCAGCATGTAGTCCGTGTAGTTACCCTCATAGGAGACACACTTGCCACCAGAAATTTCCACAATACGCGTAGAGATGCGATCCAGAAAATAGCGATCATGCGTCACGAATAAACAAGACCCAGTATAGCGAGAAAGAAAAACCTCCAGCCACTCAATGGATCCAGTATCAAGGTGGTTCGTAGGCTCATCTAGTATTAACAGCTCAGGCTGACCCAGCAATGCACGGCACAGCGCCACGCGACGTTTCTCGCCACCAGACAATGTAGAAATAACACGATCCGCATCTGGCGCATGCAAATTAGTAAGTAGCGACTGAGCACGTGACTCCAGATTCCAGCCATCCAGATGACTGATCACATCCATCAGTTCAGCACTCTTGTTAGACTCCGGTGGAGTGTTATCATACTCCGTGATCATATCCATCACATCCTGCGCACCAGTCAGCACAGAGTCCATGACCGTGGCATCCTCTTCCAGTTCGAAATCCTGCGGTAGATAGCCCACACGCAGCCCACGCTTCACAGAGTATTCCCCAGAATCAGGCTCTTCCACCTGGGCGATGATTTTCAGAAACGTAGATTTTCCACAGCCATTACGTCCCACCAGTCCAGTGCGTTCATTCTCATGAATAGCGAGCGTAGCTCCATCGAGAACAACTTGAGAAGAATAAGAAACACAAAGCTCCGAGGCGCTGGCAATAGAAATGGACATGGTTAGAAAAGAGGTGAAAGTAAAAAGGATAAAGAATGTAGGTTTTAAGCCACGATGATGTCAGCAGTGCTGTTTGCCTCTATTTCTAGAGGCGAGTTTGCGTAGCCTAGGATGAGCGTTTCCTGAAGATAAAGCTTCAGGAAATACCACAGCCCACCGAGTCTCTCAAACTGATGCGTGTGCACCAGCTCGTGAGCGATGAGTGATTTGTCATGCGCATATTTTTCTTTAGCGTAGATCCCGTAGCGCATGCACATTCCGCCAGCGCTGCCAGCAGGGTAGCCTTTACGCTGGATTAGATTTTCTATGAAATTTGGAACCGGTGTAGGGATCTTCGCTACATTAAGGATCCGCACCTTCTCAGGATGAGCTATGCCTATTTGCTGTGCCCAGTCCAGCTCCTCATCATTCAGCTTGCGCCCCATCCGGAGCGCAATCTTTTCATTATGCCGCACCCACCATATTGCGAATGGCAACATGATGAAAACACCTACAATGATGAAAATTTTTCTGATCAAACCGAGAGCGTGAAACTGTTAGAGTTAGTTAAATTATTTATTAAGTTGTTCCTTCTGCTTAGCATTCGCCTTCAGGCGGAGTGCATTGAGAGCGATGAAGCCAGAAGCATCATTCTGATTGTATGCCTCTTCCTTACCTTCTTCAGCACCTTCCATAGAAGCAACGTCTTCATCGTAGAGAGAGTATGGTGAGCGACGTCCCGCCTGAAGACAGTTGCCTTTGTAGAGCTTCAATCTCACCTCGCCAGTCACAGTCTGCTGCGTGCTCGTGATAAGCGCCTGTAGAGCTTCACGCTCAGGGGCGAACCAGAAACCATTGTAGATAAGCTGCGCGTATTTAGGAATGAGAGAATCTCTAAGAGCCTGAGCCTCACGATCAATAGTAAGCGTCTCTAAGTCCTGATGTGCTGCGAGAAGGATAGTCCCACCCGGAGTCTCATACACACCACGAGACTTCATGCCCACGAAGCGGTTCTCCACCAGATCCACTCTGCCGATGCCGTGCATTCCACCCAGTGCATTCAGCACACGCATCACCCCGTAAGGATTGAGAAGCGTGTAGCCATCTTGCTTCCCAGTAGCCTTCACATCACCGAGTTCAGTGATGAGTTCTGCTAGGCCCTCAGTCTGGAGACCCACTACGTCACCCTTGTTGAAAAGAAACTGAACATACTGAGACTTGTTAGGCGCATCTTCAGGAGAAACAGAAAGCACATACATGTCCTTATCAGACTCCCCAGTAGCATCATGCCAGACATCTTCCATAGCACCCGCTTCAAAAGAGATATGAAGCAGGTTTCTATCCATTGAATAAGGCTTCTTCATCGATGCCTTGATCGGGATATTATTCTCTTCAGCATACGCGATCATTTCCGCTCTACCCGGGAACTGAGCACGGAACTCATCATCTCTCCAAGGAGCGATGCATTTAATGTGAGGCGCCAGAGCAGCCACAGAAAGCTCAAATCTCACCTGGTCATTTCCCTTACCAGTAGCACCATGCGCTATCGCATCTGCACCCTCAGCAATAGCAACATCCACCATACCCTTAGAAATACAAGGACGCGCGATAGAAGTGCCTAGAAGATAGCGCCCCTCATAGAGCGCATTTCCTTGAAACATCGGGAAAATAAAATCACTAGCAAACTCTTCCTTTAGATCACCGATATAGCACTTAGAAGCACCCGTAGCCAGCGCCTTAGCCTCCAGCCCATCCAGCTCCTCAGCCTGCCCCACATCAGCACAGTAAGCGATGATTTCAGCATTATATTTATCCTTGAGCCATTTTAAAAGAACGGAAGTATCAAGACCCCCAGAGTATGCGACGACGATTTTCATGTGTATGTATTTTGTGTTAAATTTTAGATAGTTTGATCTGCCGAGAGTTAAGAGGGGATCACCCACTTGGGCAAGCCAATTGCGAAGCAATTCAAGTATAAAGGTGAAAGGAAAAAGGTGAAAGCCCAGCCAACCAAGAAAAGCAAACCCAGCCTCCAGACCATCAACCCAAGCACCCAACGCCAGACTTTAACCTTTAAACTTTAAACTGATTCCTTCAAAACTCCGTTTTGTCAGCATGCTCAAGCGTCAGCCATTTACCCATCTTCTTCTGGATCACCTTAAAATGATGTCTCTCATCCGGAGTAATCAGCGAAATAGCCTGCCCAGGCGTCTCAGCCCGCCCAGTCCGCCCGATCCTATGAATATAATCCTTCGGAGATCTAGGCAGATCATAATTAATTACACAAGGTAGCGCACTAATGTCCACACCACGCGCCAACAAATCTGTAGCCACTAGAATCCTCAGCTTCCCAGCCTTAAAGTCCGCCAATCTCTCAGTCCGCGTCCCCTGAGTCAGCTTCCCATGGATAGACTCAGCATGAATCCTGTTGCGCCTCAGCTTCTCCGCAATGTGATCCGCCTGATACCCAGAACTAGCAAAAATAAGCGTTTGCTGCAGCTTCTCAGACTTAATCAGATACCTCAGAAACGGCCCCTTCTTGTCAGTCTCTACCAAATAAGCACGCTGTTTAATCAGAGCAAGAGGATCCGCCTCATCCTCAGAAGTAATTTTAATCACAGTAGGGGAGTTCAGAATAATCTGATTTACTGAGCTCAAGTCATCACTAAGAGTAGCAGAAAACAGCAGATTCTGACGTCTCTTAGAAGCTGGTAGTAATGCCAAAATAGCATCGATCTCTTCCTTGAATCCCAGATTTAGCATTTTATCCGCCTCATCTAGCACCAGCGTAGAAACAGCACTTAGCTTCACCGCATTCTTCTCCTCCAGCTCTATCAGCCGCCCCGGAGTAGCAATCAAAACATCCACATTCCTCAGCGCCTGCATCTGCGGATTAATAGAAACACCACCAAATACAGCCAAGGACTTGATCCTATCTGGCACCGCAGTAATAAACAGTTCAAAGACCGCCCGCACCTGCTGCGCCAGCTCCCGCGTAGGCACCAGCACCAAGATAGAAGGCCCAGCCAGATCCGAGCCTCTCTTAGCGCTAGGGTCTAACAAGCGATGGATCAACGGCAACACATAACTAGCCGTCTTTCCAGACCCCGTCTTAGCGATCCCCAGCACATCCCCACCACCCAACACCGCAGGGATACCCTGCGCCTGAATCGGATAAGGCCTAGAAAATTTCTCCGAAGCCACCGCCTCGATAAGTGCAGGGTGTAATTCTAGTTCTTTAAATGTGGACATCTGTCTTTGATTGGTAATACGTGATTAGTAATAGGTGATGCTAATAATAGCTGACTGATAGCTGGAAACTGACAACTGGCAACTGATAACTTTCTTTTCACCACCAATCTACACAGATTTTCTCGTATGGATGGAGGATGGAATCCCTAGCACGACGGATTTTTTAACCGCAAAATTTACGAAAGGTGCGAAACTGGTGAGATACAGCCCTGCATGATGGATTTAAGCTGATATTAGTGTATTGTGTCACTAAATAGTGGCGATTATATCATCATTCTAAATGATGTTGTTTTATTTTATTCAATGATCGCTAGCAGTCGATTCATGTATGATCTATATCATGAATCTGACTCAACATGTAAGACGTATTGGCGTTCTATCTCCTCCACTGCCGTGGGATAAGTCTAAGGTAGATGAGAGGAATGATGAGGAAGTAGTGATCATGCTACATGGTCTATGGCGCTCTGTGAGGGCGATGCAGCCGATGGCTAATTACCTATCTGAACAGGGCTTTACCACGGTGAATGTTCCTTATGCATCATTCAGGCATGACCTAGATAAGCTAGTGCGCCTCGTTAATGAGGAGATCCGCCCATGGGTGGAGCAGGGGAAGACGATTCATTTCGTCACTCATTCGCTGGGAGGTGTTGTGCTGAAGCGCTTGTTGGAGTTGAGCCAGATTGAAAAGATTGGTCGTGTTGTAATGCTAGCTCCTCCTCATAAGGGGAGCGAAATAGTGGACTGGCTCGGAAGCTCTCCATTCAGACCTATCACGGGTGTGCTAGGTCCTGCGGGAGAGTTTCTGAGTTCAGCACAGATGGCTAAGTATTCAGCGGATTTTCCGATAGGAGCTGAAGCTGCTGTCATCATGGGAGAAAAGAGCGCGATCCCATTTTTCCGTAAGCTCCTGGACGCATCTAATGATGGGATAGTCTCTGTCGAAAAGGGGCGATTGTTAGGCATCAAGGAATTTAAAGTAGTCGATGCAGATCACACCTTTATCAGTAGCGAACCCTATGTGATGCAAATAGTGGCTAGATTTATACAAGATGGCACAATGGAAAATGCAATAGGTTAAGATTGATACTTGATCATTTGACTGCTTTCGACATAATATAAGGGTATGTCAAAGTGCCTAGCGCAAACTAAAGTCACACTAAAAGTTTTCCTCTATGAGATCTCTCCTCAAATATGGCGGAGATTTACTATATCGAGAGACGCTACCTTTGCGCAACTGCATGAGACTCTGCAAGCGGCGATGGGCTGGGAGGATAAGGAGGCTCACGAGTTTCGGTTTGGTAAGGGTAAAAATCTAACAGATGTGATCGCTACGATGAGTGATGATCTAGTGGTGGAGGGAAAATTCCATGATGAAAATGAACTTACTATTGAGCAGTTTCTCAGCAGAAAAAGATTACCTCTACGCATCTTATACAGGTATGATTTCCTAGAGGACTGGGTTCATGAACTTGTTTTTGAAAGGCAAGAAGAACTCGACATGGGAGAAGTTATCGTTCCCGAACTATTAGAAGGTGAGCGTGCTTGTCCTCCAGAAGACTGTGGAGGCACTTGGGGATACATGAGTGCTCTGGAAGGTGATGTCGACTGGATGGATGATGAATATGATCCAGATTTTTTTGACCCAACAGCAATCAATTTAAGAGAACAATGAAAACGCGAGAAAAAATTCTAAAGTCTGCCTGGAAGTTGTTTGCTGAAAAAGGTTTTGAGGATGTTTCTATTAGGGATGTAACTCAAGATGCGGATGTGAATATAGCGTCTGTAAGTTATCATTTTGGGAGTAAGTCTGGCTTAATTCAAGAAATAGTAGTTGAGGCTTTAGTGCCTATGAATAAGCAACGCGTAATATTATTAAAGCAAGCGGGGGACTCCGTTGGTGGCGTGGAGCATGTACAGATACGAGATCTAATAGAATCATTTGTGCGTCCGGTAGTTTGCCCAGAAGAATACGGTGGTTGCTCAGATATGATGGCCAGACTGATGGCGCGTTACTTGATAGACAGGGATTATGATGTGCCGATGAAGGTGATGGATTCCTTTGGCGATGTCTATAAGATATTTAGCATAGCCATTCGTGCGCAGTGCCCAAATGTGGAGCCCAAGAAAGCATTAGAAAAACTTATCTTTTCAACTGGGGCAGTCTTCATGTTCCAATCATTTTCTGGTCTAGTAGCCAAAGCTACAGGCAATGAGTCTGCTCTCAATATTGACGACTATCTTAAGGATGCCGTTGCGTTTTGTGAAGCCGGATTTAAGGCTGAATAGCTTTTTAGGAATGCTATTTCCAAGCGTTGTAAAGCTGTTTCCATGATCTATAGAGCATTCCTTTTAACTCCTCACCAATCATGTAGCTACAAGGGATGAGGATGAGTGTAATGCCAGTAGCGAAAAGTATCCCGAAGCCTAGCGATATAGCCATAGGTATGAGGAATTGAGCCTGAATAGATTGTTCAAACATCAGAGGCATGAGTCCCACAAAAGTGGTGATGGAGGTTAGGATGATAGGCCGGAAACGTCTGGCGCCAGCTTCCAGAACAGCATTTTTTAGTGATACTCCATCAAGTCTTCTTTTGTTGATGTAGTCCACCAATACCAGCGAGTCATTCACTACGATGCCAGCGAGAGCAAGCATCCCGAACGAGCTAAGAATAGAGAGATCAACTCCCAAGAGAGCGTGTCCCCAGACTGCTCCTACGATTCCAAATGGAACAGCTGTAAGCACGTATAGAGGTTGGAGGAATGACTTAAACGGAATAGCTAGCAACGCAAAGAGTGCCAGCATGAGGAAGATAAACCAGATCAAGACTCTGCTGTTAGAGTTCTTATAATCTTCTACTTCACCCGTGTATTTCCATGAGACTGAAGGGTAGGCTAAGCAGAGTTCATTCATCTTGTCATAGATTTTAGGTTCAAATTTTAGCAGGTCAGGCATGTTGGTGACCGAAGCTCCAAAGTCATAGATCCTTGAGTAATCTTTACGCGTGATCTTGGGTGGTGTGGTAGCTTCAGATATAGTAGCAAACTGTGAGAGAGGAGCAGTCTGCCCGTTTCTAAGGTTGATCCTTAGAGATTCTAATGTGTGCATAGAGGTTCGCATTTCTTTAGGCAATTTAAGCATGACTTTTATCTCGTCTTCACCACGCTGGATTTTCTGAACTTGCTGTCCATAGAATGCAGTGCGAATTTGCTTAGCAATGTCCTCTTCAGAGAGCTGGGATTGTTTTGCGATAGGCTTCAGGGAGATCTGGAGTTGGCGGGCTCCCTTCGATCGGTCACCATAGGTCTTGGTGACCATCTCTTGCTCTAGTAGCCATTCACGCATCTGAGCTACTACCTTGTCTTTATCATCTTCATTGCTTCCTCTGAGCTGTAGAGACAGACCACCGTCATTACCTCTATCCATGTGCTTTCCTTGGTTCCTCTCACCACTGATATAAAATCTATCAGCACCAAGAATATCATCTGTTAGTTCGGTCCATTTTTCTACGATTTCTGAGTTTTTAAGACCCTGTGAGGTGCGTAGACTAGGAGGGGTGATTTCTAGACTAACATGAGCCATATGATCTCCAGCTTGCCCCCAGCTAATTCTTCCTCCTAATGTGCTGACCACGTTTCCTATTAAGCTTTTGCCCGTGCCTTCATCGATAAATGAGGCTCTGAGAGGTCCAACAGATTCTAGGATTTCTGCTAGTTTGGCCTCGGTGACCTCGCGCTCAGTCCCTTCTTTCATATGTAGCCTAGCAGAAATGAAATATCGCTCTGTGGATGGCATGAATTTAAATTCCATCCGGTTAGACTGATATCCATGCGTGATTGCCATAATAGCGAGGAATAAAATAAATACAGCGTAGCGATGAGAGATGGCTAGCTTAAGTAGCGGGGTATAAATTTTATCAATGATCAGTAGCATCATGTTTGCTACTGAGTCTTGAATTTTAGAGATGAAGTTACTGTCGGGTGAGACGGGCTTGAGATTTCTAAGGTGTGATGGGAGGATGAGTTTAGACTCAATTAGTGAGAAAATCAGAACAGGAATTACGACCAATGGAATTTGTTTTGCCATATTACCCATGTAGCCGTCATCAAAATACATCAATGGAAGGAATGCAACGATTGTCGTGATGATGCCAAAGGTGACAGGAGTCGTCACCTCCTTGGTGCCTAATACAGCGGCTTCGAGAGGATCGTATTTACCAGATTTCACTTTAGCGTAGATGTTTTCACCTGTGACAATGGCATCATCTACGACCATTCCGAGGACGATGATGAAGCCAAATAAACTCATGTTGTTCGCTGTAACCCCTGTGTAATACATTGAAATAGCTGCTCCAGCAAAACTAACAGGTATGCCAACAGTCACCCAAAAGGCTATTTTAGGGCGAAGGAACAAACCTAACAGAATCATGACGAGAATTGCACCCTGTAGGAGGTTAGTCCATAGTGTGTGGAGTCTTCCTCTGAGGCTGACGGAGTCATCGTCCCAAGAAGCGAGGTTGATGCCTTCAGGGAATGTATGGCTGGCTCGCTCGATATAGTCGTGCACAATGTCCGCAGTGATCAGTGCATTTTCTCCTTCCAGACGCATCACTTCTACCATTAGGACGGGCATTCCGTTGAACTTAGATTCCTTTTCTTTTTCTTCAAAGCTATCAATGACTCGTGCCACATCAGAGACTTTGATTGATGAGCCTTTAATCGATTTTATAATTAAATTCTCAAATTTTTCACCCGTATAGGCTTTATTGTTAGAGCGGATGGTGACATTTTCCCCGTTCGCTTTGATCGCCCCAGCAGAGACATCCACAGATGCTTTCCGGATTCCATTGATCACATCGTTGAAGGTAAGGCCGTAGGCATTGAGTTTTTCAGGGATTACTTCAATGGAGATTTCTTTCCTCTTATCTCCGATGATTGACACTTTTGAAATCCCAGAAAGTGCAGTCAGGTCGTCTCTCACTTTTCTCGCGGCCTGAAGGAGGACAGTGTCTGATAGATCGCCATAGACAGCTACTGAAATGACTTCTTTCCAAGTTGCTGTGTCGGGAATATAGAATTTAGGTTTATCATCATTTTGAGGAAAGGTAGAAATTCTCTCAACTCTAGATTCAATCTCAATTTTCATGTCATTGACATCGACAGCATCAGTGACTTGAACTTGGAGCGTGGCTTTATCTCTGTTTGCGTAGGCTGAGATGGATTTAATGCCAGAGAGATTTTCTAGTGCCTTCTCTACTGGAAGGATGATTTGCTTTTCTATGGCATCAGGAGAGGCTCCTTTGAAGGGTATTTCTATTCTTACTTGGGGGAACTTCATTGCAGGCTCGACTTCCACACCTAGCTTGTAGTAAGCGACGAAGGCTCCATAGAGCAAAATCGCAAACATGAGGACGTTAGCAGCTACGTGATTTTTAGTGAACCATCTGATCATGTGATTTTTCTAAAGTGAAATCTGAATTAAATATAACTTAGCCTAGAGGCTAATGTTGCGCTGCCCAGTAATCTAAGCGCTCTTTAATACGTTTTTCCAGTCCGTTTTCTGTAGGGGTATAATATTTTCTCCCCTCGGGAAGATACGCTTGAGGGACATAGTTTCCTTCATAAGCATGTGAATAATGATATTCTAGCTCAGAATCTTTAGTCCCAGAGGCGGAAGCTAGCTTTTTGCGAGTAGGGGTGCGCAGGTGAGCTGGGACAGCTAGCGTCCTACCATTCTCCACATCATCCATTGCTTCACCGAGGGCTTTGTATGCACTGTTAGATTTAGGTGATGTAGCAAGATAGACTGTGGCATGGGCTAGAGGAATACGTCCCTCTGGCATACCTAGAAATTCAAATGCCTGCTGTGCATCCATCGCTACTCGCAGTCCGTTCGAGTCCGCTAGCCCGATGTCTTCACTAGCTGAAATAACCATCCGCCTAGCGATGTAGCGCGGGTCCTCTCCGGCGACTAGCATTTTAGCCAGCCAATAGAGAGCCGCATCTGGATCAGATCCGCGGATGGACTTGATGTAGGCAGAAATGGTGTCGTAATGCGTATCGCCCGTGGCATCATAGACGAGAGCTTTTTTCTGGATGGACTCTTCTGCTATTTCTAATGTTAAGTGAATTTCCCCAGTGCCGTTCTCAGGAGTAGTGAGGGCTGCTAGTTCCAGAGCTGTTAGAGCCTTACGTACATCTCCATCTGCCTTCTCTGCAATGTGGCGGAGAGCATCGGAATCGGCTTTGATTAGCTCATTACCTAGACCTAGTTCCTTATCTGAGAGAGCTTTTTCTAGCACCGGAATGAGATCATCCACAGCCACAGATTCTAGCTGGAAAATCTGCGAACGGGAGGTGAGAGGGGAGTTAATGTAATAATAGGGGTTGTGGGTAGTAGCTCCGATGAAGCGCACTGTGCCGCGCTCGATGTGAGGTAGTAATACGTCTTGCTGAGCTTTGTTGAACCGGTGGATTTCATCGATGAACAAGATCGTTGCTTTGTTCTGCAGCTGTTTCCAAGTGCGCGCCTGAGCTATTTTATCACGGATTTCACTCACATTAGATTCCACTCCATTGAGCATTTCAAATCTTGAGTCAGTGGTTTTAGCTATCACTGTCGCTAACGTTGTCTTACCAGTCCCTGGTGGTCCATAAAAGATGAGGGAGGAGAACCGGTCAGCCTCTATTGCTCTGCGTAGGAGCTTCCCTTCGCCGAGGATGTGCTGCTGTCCCACAATGTCATTAATCGAGCTAGGGCGTAGTCGTGCAGCCAGCGGCTGATCATGATTAGGGGTATCCTGCTCACTGATGTTGCCTTTAGGAGTTCCTTCTGGAAAGAGTTCGCTCATTGAGAAATTAAGACTCTTTCAGCCTGTCGAGGCGTTTAGTTTGCTCATCGAGAATGAAGATAGAACGCTTGAAATCTATCAGTGACTCCAGTTTTTCAGCTTCTTCGCGCGAACGTTTATCAATTTGTAAAACCATTTTACCCATATTCACTCCTGGAATTTTAGCCACCAGTGATGGGTCTGCGATGCGTAAAATAATGTCGCGTATCTTCCACCACTTCTTACGCAGTTCCACATGTTCGATCTGGCTGTAGGGCATAGAAATAGTCTCCACCTCGGCATTTCCACCACGGAAAACATTACCTCTAACACGCCAATCGATCTCCACTTCATCAGCCATGAAGCGCACCTTGCCCTCCACGTGATCCCTGCCGAGGTGATCTGTAGCAGGGATTTCAAATTGGATAGAAATAGGGTCTGAGTCTAGCATGGTGAGTTATTCTTTATTTTTAGTATCAATGATGATGGTCACAGGTCCATCGTTGATTAGCGAGACTTGCATGTCTGCGCCAAACTTACCAGTCTGGCACGGTTTAGCGAGATGAGAATTCAGCGTGGAGATAAAATTTTCATACAATGGCTCAGAAGTTTCAGGACGAGCTGCTTTTAGGTAGGATGGGCGGTTGCCTTTCTTAGTAGAAGCGTGAAGGGTGAATTGTGAAATCACCAGCGCTTCTCCTGTAATGTCTGTTAGAGATAGGTTCATTACTCCAGTCTCATCATCAAATATCCGTAAGTTAGCCACTTTTCTACATAGCCATTCTATATCTTCCAGAGTGTCATCACTTTCGATGCCTAAGAGAACGACAACACCTTCAGCTATCTGCCCATACATCTCGCCAGAAATCGCTACCTGGGCAGATTTTGCCCTCTGTATTACCGCTCGCATTTTAGTTTAGAAAAGGGTTCTCTGGAGTGAGGGAAATGATGTGGTGGAAGGGAGAAAGTGCCTGCATGGTATTTTTCCACAAGGTTTCATCCTGAACCATTTCTAAGACTTTAGGGATAGCGGGTGCGATGAACCAAACGTGGTTCTCCAGCTCTTCCTCTAGCTGACCTTTCGTCCAGCTCGTAGCTCCTAAATAAGCGCGGACTAGTGAGCCGCTTTTATGCATCGTGTCGATGGCTTCTTCAGCAGAGATCGATGGCTTGCATTTCACCTCACCATTTTTCTTCCAGCGGAAACTAGCGAAGCTCAGCTGATCTTCCGCTACTGGACCTCCATAGTATAGAGGTAAGTTTTTTAAACTTTCAAAATGATCGCTGCACATAAACTCACCGACAGTTTTCCCCGTGGGGCGATTTAGTATCAGCCCCTCAGAGCCTGCTGTGCTGAGAGAGTGAACTAAGATCACAGCATCATCAAACACACCATCCTGGAGTGACGGAGATGAGAGAAGCAGAGAACCTTTTATCGGAGGCTTAGAATGTGGAGGTTTATTCACAGGTTTACCCTAAATCTGCTAACAACAGAGGTCAAGCGATACTGAGTGCCTAGGAGTGATTTCAGCGCTATTCATTTTATGATGATTCAAGTGGATGGTTACTTTAGGTGAGAGATGTTTAAAATAGGATGAATATTCCTTGTAACTATATGGAATCTTCAGCGCATACTCACTACGCTGGACTCGCCTATGAGATAGACTTCAGATCCGTCTACAGATCCATCTTAGAGCAAGATCTAAAAGCTGAAACATCAGAAATTATCTAAGATAAATACCTCGCGCTAAAGTTGTTCTAGCAGCAGTTTTCGAGCATGAAAAAACCGCAGTCTTATGAAAGACGACGGTTTTGAAAATCTTGTAATATCTTCTGTAGAGAATCTAACGAGAAGTGGCTTACTTAATGATGCCAGCTTTCTTCAGAGTGACGTATGCGCCATTCTTGTTGATTGTCTTAAGAGCCTTCGCGCTAAGCTTGACTTTTACAGTGCGCCCCAGTTCAGGAACGAAGATGTTTTTAGTGTGAAGGTTAGGTGTAACCTTACGCTTCACTGTCTTAGTTACGTGGCGTCCAATACCACCCTTTTTCTTTGCGAGACCTGAACGGTGAATCTTACGTCCTACACGGACCTTGGAACCTCTGATGCTACATACTTTTGACATATCTATAAAATTGTTTGTTTAGTTGTGGGGCGAAGAAATACAGTAACGTTGAGAAAGGTCAAGGGGATTTGCTCATTTAATGACATTTTTTTAACTTTAGTTAGATACTTTTAAGATTACTTAGGTAAATCAGCGATTTCGCGCCATTTAATTGTCACTTTCCAGCCCACTTTCATGTAGAGAAGCTGGATGTTCAGCTTGGCTTGGTTCTTCGCATTATCGATGATTTCTGGACGGTTTGCAGCTCTTTCCACTACGGCTTGAGCTTCCTGCATGGCGTCATCCATCATTTTGGTGCGGTTTTTAGGATTTCTGAGTAGTGCAAATCTTACTCCTTTGATGCCACCGTGCTTCGTCCTCTCATGATCGACCCTGGCTGATTCTACCTTTGGTAGAGGGAGAGTGATTGTGGCTGTTTTTGTTTCTTCGTTTTTGTCAGAAATGCTCGCTTCAGATAGGTCGATGGTAATCAGCGCATCGCCATTAATGGCCCAGAGACCTTCGTAATCTTTGTTGGCCCCCTGAAGAATGTCAGAGACATAGACCTTATTAGTGACTAGCTTAGAGAGTGACTCTATCTCCTCCACTGTAGGAGCCATGCTGATGATCGTAGATTTCTGATCATCGATGAAATTCCTCGTCACCCAGAGACCGGAGATGGTCAGGACTGTGATGAGGGCAAGAATGATGCAGGTTTTGATTAGAGACATGAAGCTAGAATTATCCTTACTTAGTGTTTTGATAGTCAGTCTGCATACTTTTCCAAGTAGTCGGGTCTGCACTTTTATTCAAATATGCAAGTGTTCCGAACGCAGATGCACCAGCCGCAATAACAAAGACGACGAACTTCTTCTTACGCGAATGCTTAGCCCTCGCATAGTGCACAGGGCGTTGCTCTTGGCTTTTTTCAGATTGTGATTCATGTTCCATTACCTAGGTAGTCTACTCTGATTTATTCTAATAGACAAATCTTATATCTGAGAGGTGAGTATTATGTATTCGTCAAAAATATGATTTTTTATATCTGTAGATCGATTAGACCTCGAGCAACAGCTAACACGAGACTTTTTAATTGCTGATTGAAGAGTGATGGTTATTTTGCAAGTAGTGTAGGAAAGCATGGAGATGAAGAGATGATTGCGAAGTATGTAAAGAATCAGGGTGGAGAATATCAAGAGCTTCATAAAGATCACCAGCTTACGCTATTCTAAATACCCCGTCCGCTTGCGGCGGGGTTCTTTATTGTAAAAAACCCATCACTTCATAATAAATGAAATGATGGGTTTAGGAGTTCTTTAAATGATCAGTGTTACCACTCCACAGTGATGCCTGCGAAGGCTCCTAGACGGCGTGCTGGGAAATCGTTAGACCCGAAGCTGTCAGAGAAATCTGCGTGACTGTAGCTTGTGTCTGTTAGGTTCTCAATTCTGCCGTGTAGCTTGATGTATTCATTTAGCTGATAGCTACCAAACGCTCTTACGATGAATGCATCGCTGAGCTTATTAGGTCCACCAAAAGTCCGCTGATCTAGATACTTGGCACCAAAGCCAAACTGTAGCTTTTCATTTGGTGAAAACACTACCTGGGCATTCACTTGCTGCTCGGGTTGACCCGCGAATGATTTGTCTAGCCAGGTGTAGTTCAGTTTATAACTGATCTGAGTTGTGATGTCTCCATAAAGAGCGGCCTCTATACCACTGGCCTTAGATTTACCAGAGATGTTTTGGTAGAGTTCAGAAGTGAAGTCTGACTGGATAGCATCTTCGATTTCAGTTTCAAAAAACGTGACGCTTGTCGTGTGGTTGGCATTGATCTCGTGTTCGATCCCTATATCCCAGCCGAGGCTTGTTTCTGGATCAAGGTTAGGATTACCTGCCACACCAAAGCTAAAAGGACTGTAAAGTTGGAGGAAATTTGGTGTGTTGAATCCTGTGGCTATATTTGCTCTGAGGTGAGTTTTCTTTTTATTGAATTCATAGCGAGCTCCTGTCTTCCAGCTAGTGTGTGAGCCAAATGAATGATAGTTCTCAAAGCGAACGCCAACATCAAGGGTAAGGTTTTCTAGGTCGTAACCGTGGTTGAGGTAGGCTGCTGTGTAGTGATCTTTTCTTCCATTAGGCGTGCCAAATCCACTGTAGTCTTGATTCTCATACTCAGCACCGAAGCTTATATTTGCAGAGCCAGAATATTGGTAAGCATTTTCTAAGCTAATGCCAAATTGGTCATAGTTACTTTCGCTGCCACCAAAGCTACCGCCGAATTCTGTGTTCTCTAACAGATAACTTAAGGTGAGTTTTGAGCGGAGTTTATCAGTGACCTGATAGTCTGCATAGAGTGTACTGAGGTAGAACTGGCTCTCTGTAGTGCTGCCACCAAACTGCGGAGTTTCATACTTACTATTGCTAGCGCGTACTGTGAGACCGAGGGCTAGATCTTCACGGAGATCATAGCCTAGCCTGAGCGCGGTATTGACTCTCACTGAGTCATTATCGAAGCCGCCTGCCTCTGAGTTATCGCCATAGGTGTCGTTATTGGTAGTTTGGTATTTAGTAGCCAGATAGTAGCTGAGGTTTTTCCAGCGTCCGCCTTGTACGTTTTCTAGTGAGAGGGAATTAAATGATCCCGCCTCAAGTGTGCTGCGCTTTTTCATTCCTGCCTGTCCGCGCTGGGTGGTAAGATTGACGACTCCGCCATTACTACCACCTCCGAAAAGTGCTGCTTGTGAGCCTTGTAGGAGTTCTACTTTGGAGAGTCCTGTCATTTGGCTGCTACCTACAAATGTATCTAGATTTCCTAGTCTGCGGGTGAAACGTACGCCATCTACTCTGAGTTGTGTGTCTTGTGGCCGTAGACCACGGAGACGTATTCCCTGGATCGCGCCAGGCTGGCTGGAGCTAGAAATAGTAACGCCTGGAAGCTGCTCTAGTGCATCTGTTAGATCTAGGATGCCGATGGATCTGAGTGCGTCTGGCTCTAGTGAATAGAGCTTAGAGGTGGTGGTGCTAGGGAGCTGGCTGGCGCGTCTTGCGATGACTGTGGAGTCTCCTAGTTCTTCTACTCCGTGAGCGCCATCGCCGTGGGCTAGGGCGGTTGTTGGTTGGATTGCAGTTGCTATGATTGCAGTGATCACTGCATTTCTTTTAATTATTGTTTGGTTCATTTATTTTGTTTGTGGATGCTTACCCGTAGTTCCGCGGGTAAATTTATCTCGCTGCTCAGGCTGGCGATCTGGCTTCGTTTGTTTTGTGATATAACAATACAAACTCACAGTGGCGGTACCGCTCCAGAATAGAATTTCTTCATCACTGGATTCTCCATCTACTAATGTCCTTCTGAGGACTTCCTGAGAGATGATAGGAGACTGAATGAATACGGCAGAATGACAATCTCAAACTGTAGGCAATTTTATGAGGTTGGCAAAACGAATTATTGAGCTAGCTTTGACTCTAATGATAGAGGCGAAACAAGTGAGTAAGACATTCCGAACAGCAAAAGGGAAGGATGATGTGAAGGCTGTGGATGGCGTTAGTTTTAGTTGCCGCCCAGGGCGAGTGTTTGCGCTATTAGGCCCTAATGGTAGTGGTAAAACTACCTTGCTGAGGATGATTTCCACGCTGATGAGTCCAGGCGCTGGAGTCTTAAAGGTGTCGGGGTATGACTGTGTGAAGGAGAGTGAGCAAGTACGCAAGAGGATAGGGTTTCTAACAGGTAGTGCTGGATTACATGAGAAACTCAGTGGTAGAGAGACGCTAGAGTTTTTTGGGGCACTGCATGGGATTTCTGGCGGTGACCTAAAAGCGAAGATCGCTGAAATGATCGAGGAATTCGATCTAACAGAATTTGTAGACAGAGCTACAGGTAAGCTTTCGATGGGGCAGAAACAGCGGATAATGATCGCCCGAACGCTCATTCATGATCCCGAGGTAG
>CALFBV010000053.1 GCA_937951395.1 uncultured Rubritalea sp. | reverse complement strand
ATATTATCTGGAAAACCTCCCGCGAACTGCTCTGATCTTGTTTTGTTAGACATCCAGTCATGTTAAAAGCACAAGATACAGCGTACAAGCTTAATATCATTTAAATTTCATACTAGCTAAAGTGAGGTAGCCCTGTAAGTCGCTAAAAACAAGTTAACAAAGATGAATGAATGTCATTTTTCGCTTGACTTCGCATCAAGCTCACCATGCTTGACATGGACACTTTCCAAGCAACATTAAGCACTCTAAATCAATCGACTACATCAAATAAATCTCGCCTCAAGGTTCTAACCTTGCCTCATCATTGGTGTGATTAGAGTTCGGAGCATAAACCTCTCAAAACTGGCCTCGTATCAAAACTCAGACGCCTCCGAAGACAGTCAATATCGTAAGCTTCAACGCTTCTTTTTACAATGGGTTCTTCCCTGGAAAAGCATCAGCAAAACAATCTTAGAAAAAGTTCCAAAACCCAAAAACGGATATATCCTGAGCATGGATCGTATTTTGATCATGAAAAAAGTGTTAAAAATCCTAGATGTCAAAGATATTGACTTCCTAGCTATGGATCGAGAGTTTAATGGGAAAGAATGGCTAGAGTGGCTTAATATAAAGGATCTATCTTGGGTTCTTCGGATTAAACGAAATACGAAAATCAATAATAAATATGCTCATTTACACAATCTGACAAAGAAGTTAAAAGGTCATCTTAGCGCTAGGCAAAAGCGCAAAAGCATCTTTCGCTTAGCTTTAGATATTTTGATTGAAATACTCAATAATCCAGAGCGTAACAAGCAGAAAATAAGCATGTTTCAGGAATGGATAAGCTCAAAACGAGAGCCTGAAATTTTTGTCGTGTAGTGTGAGAAATTCATGCGTTCCGTCACCGCATGCCTCATCCATCCAGTGACTTGGTGAGCATTCGCATGACCCGATGTACTCAACTCCGCCTAATAGAAAGCGCTTACCGATCAAGGTGTTTAAGTCAATGCCCTCCATCAATAATTCCGGCGGAAATTCGATGGCGGCAGGTCACCCTTCACTATTTCATCACGCACCATCTGGTATACTGCCCAGTCAAAAAAGGTGATCTAACCATGGTAGCCCTCATCGAAGCCAAAGTACCGGTCATTTGCAATACCCTTGCCTGCAACTAGGTCAATACTAGTCCGCTGTGTAATGGGATGATCTAAGGTATCATCTCCGTAGGGGCCAAAATAGTTATCCCCCGGAGAAATATACAAATGTTTAATAGTAACTGTCATCCTCACAAGCTAAACTATTTTTCTCTAAGAGACCATTTCTATTTATCACGTAACAACAGCCAGCAAGTAGCTGACTAGCGCCCTTTCTTTTTAATAAGCTTAGACTTCTTGTTTTGAAGTGGCTTGGAACGGGGGCCGCTTTTGCGTTGTTTGTTCCTGGTAGAGACTTTTAGGGCGTGTTTGTCATAGCTGAAACCTTCGGCTATGGCGCGTGGAAAACTTACCTCTACGAGTTCTTCTAGGTTCTTGAGCTGCTTGGTTCCCTTGGGATTTGCAAAACTTAACACCTTTTCTGTGGACGCGGTGAGGACTTGGGTCTCGTAGTCGCTGAGCAGCTCGGGGAAGTCCACGTTGATGATGGTTTTCACTCCTGCGATGTCTAAATTTCTAGCGGATGCTTCTGTCACCACGAGGTAAGGCAGTCTGCCTGCTACGTGTTCCGCTAATGCGGTGATGCGGCCTGCTGGATTTTTCTTTCCATGAATGGAATCTACATGAATACCTGCGTGACTGAGTGTGGTGGTGAGTAGGTGGACGTCGTCCGTTTTACAGAGATAGATCATTGCAGATTCTATCTGGGGGTCCTTGGTGATTAGATACTGGAGTAGCTCTAGTTTCTGGTGCTCGTAGACTTCGTAAATGGCTTGTTCGGTTTTCTTCCCTGGCATGTTCGTTGTTATTAAGTTTATTTGGTAGGGTGTCCAGAGTTAACCACTTTGCTTATCGTTCAATAAGTCTGTGAGCGATGCCTCTAATCTTTTCAGAAGCTCTGGGTCTTCTACTTTCCCTCCCTCTGGATAGCATACATAGATGGTATCCATAGCAGCTCCTTTCTCAGTACAGATACGCGCGTGTAAAGTAGCGAGTCCACACTTTCCTATTTCTAAAAATAAGTCATGCAACAGAGCTATCCTGTCTTGTGCTTGGATCTCGATTGCGGTGCAGATACTACTGAGATGGTTGTTCGTAAATGCTCTCACTGGGAAGGGAATCCCTCCTTCAGTGGTGTCTTTGTGGAGGTAGTTTTTCTTTTTCTTCAGATAGATAGAAGGATCATAGACCTCCTGTCCTATTAGCTCTCTCACCTTGGTAGCCAGGCGTTTCTTGACCTTAACGTCTGTGATCGGCTGGTGGTCCATGGTGCAGACTTGGAAAATATCGCACACTACGTCATCCGTTCTGGTGTAGACGTCCGCGGCAATGATGTTTAGCTGCTCGGAGGCAAGCGCACAGCAGACTTTCTCTAATAGGTTAGGTGCATTCCAGCAGGTAACGATGAGTTCGGTGTAGGCTCTATCTGGGCGTGACATCCAGCGGAGATCAGATGTTTTATCATCTTCTGTCTCGGCATCTTTCGCTAAGAATTTACTCACAGATTTCACGTGAGTGGCGATGTTTGCTGACTCACGGTATCTAAAATATCGCATCGGCATGGTTTCAAAATGCGTCGTGAGTTGATCGTGATATTTAGGGTCGAGCTTCGGTCGAGTAATCTCTAACAGATGCTCTTTCTCTTCTGCTAAAATGGCTCGGTATTTTTCTTTACCCTCGATGAGATATTGATCTGTGGAGCGGAAGAGCTGCAACATGAGCGACTCTTTCCAAGGTGACCACGCTTCTTCGTTTGTACCATTTGAGTCAGCATAGGTGAAGAGGAATAATGTCCTGAGCCTCTCACGAGTTCCCATGATACTTGCAAACTCCTCAATCACAGCCGGATCATCCAGATTTCTATTCGTAGCATAGCGCCAAAACGTAAGGTGATGATCCACTAGAAAGGTAACGAGTGAGCGCCTACTACTAGTGATCTTAAGGCGCGTGCAGACTTGAGATGTGAGTAATGCGGAGCCATCTGTGTGCTCGCGGACATTCTCTGCTCTTCCAGTATCATGCATGATGAGAGCGAGATATACCGCGTAAGGGTCACCCATTTTCATGAGTATGTCTCGGTAAATTTCACGCTCGCGGCGCTCATCATCCACTAGCGCATCCAGCTGCTCTATACAACGGAGAGTATGCTCATCAGCGGTGTAACGGTGAAAGAACTCATGCTGCACAAGACAATCTAAAGCGCCAAATTCCGGCAAATAAGCACCTAGCACTCCTACGCGGTGCATCATTCTCAGACACCTAGCTACATCCCCTTTTCTCTCTAACATGGCGCGAAATGTCTCTCTGTTAGATTTTGAATACCGGAAGGTTTTGTCCACTAGCGTTATGTTAGCGACGATGAGCTTTCTCATCTTCGGGCTGAGTGAGAGCCCCTTGATCTGGCTGTGCTGGAAGACACGCATTAGCCGGTGCGTATTCTCTTTGAAAATATTCCTATTCTGCGGATATATGAGCCCATCTCTAGCTATGAATCCATCAAACTGCTCGCGCTTTTTCTTCGGTGAGAACAGCCTCTTCCAGCCCGCGCCCTCCTCACGGCTCACCTCTAACTGAAAATCCTGCATCAGAGATGAAGTATGACGGTAGATGTTTCTCGTGTGCGTGTAGTAGTCCTTCATAAAGGCCTCGCAACGACGTAAAATACTTTCCTGCGGGTACTTAAAATTAGTAGCCACTACTCCCTGAAGACGAAGGGTGAGGATGTCTGTATTAGACTTGTTATGATAATGGAGTTCATTTCGGACTCGGTGTAAAAAGTCATATCCGGCATTCAGCTCCTTATATGCTTTTTTAGATAAAATCTTCTCATCCACTAGTGTCTGCAGGTCTGAGGTGCCACGCTTAGCACGAGCTACCCAGAGAATGTTATGGTAGTCTCTGAGTCCCCCGCAGCTTTCTTTCACGTGAGGTTCCTGGAGGAACACGGTGTGTGAGTATTTTTCATATCGTGAGCTGATGTCTTGGACACGGAGGTCTAGAAATGATTGCTGGTCTCGCTTGAGGCATACTTTTTCAAATCGCTTAATGAGCTTGGCAAAGAGAGGATCATCCCCTGCGAGAAGACGCGCATCCATCATTGCCGTTTTAGATTGTTGCTCTATTTTAGCTTCCTTGATGCACTCCACCACTGATCGCGTGGCATGTCCTACTTTGAATCCTGTATCCCATAGCAAGTAGAGAATATTCTGAATCACTACCGATGTAGTGCTGTCTTCAGCGTAGCTATTCGCTGGTTTAGGTAACAGGAAAAGAATGTCCAGATCTGAGCCAGGATTAAGCTGTGCCCTACCATAGCCTCCCACGGCCGCAAGTGATAAGACGGGAACTTCTGCCTCTTCATTAGAGGTAAGTTTTTCCATCTCAGCGCGAAATGCTGTCTGCAGCAAGAGATCTATCAGTGAAGCTCGGAAGCCCGCGATGGTCAGCCCTGATAACCCAGAGTCATGTAGCCCCATGATGATCTCATCCTCAGAAACTATGAATGATTTTATCGCATCTGCACGCTTCTGCTGAGCCTCGGGAGAGGCTATCTCGGAGGCTAAAACAGGACTAAGCTCAGATGCTAAACGCTGAGTAAGGGATGCTAGGTAATCTGACATTGATAAATATTAAAGGATAGATCCAGGTGTGTAATTTGCGGCGTCTGGATACTCTGAGTTAAGCTGATTAATCTTCTCACCAAATGCCGCTACTTGAATACGAGCGGTGCCTGCATTTTCTTTTCCTTCTACCATGAGTGCCGTGAGTTGCGCTTCGGTGAGCGGGATCCGATCATCAGCAGCGAGTCGTCCTAGAAGATCATTTTCGCGTGTGGCTCCTGAGCGGAGATCGTTTACCACAGCCACAGCGTTTTCCTTGATCGCCTTGTGCGCCGCCTCTCTGCCCACACCAGCCTTCACAGCTTCCATCATGATGGTAGTCGTCATTAGGAATGGTAAATAATGATTGTTCTCAGCCTCAATAACCGCAGGGTAAGCGTCCATCTGGCTAAGGATAGTGAGAAATGTCTCGAACATTCCATCACAAGCATAAAAGGCATCTGGCAACATCACGCGACGCACTACTGAGCAGGAAACGTCCCCCTCATTCCACTGATCACCAGCGAGACCTGTAGCCATTGTCAGATAGCCTTTAAGAATGGTTTGGAAGCCATTAACGCGCTCGCATGAGCGTGAATTCATCTTATGCGGCATCGCGCTAGAGCCAGTCTGACCTTTAGCGAAGCCTTCAGAAGCCGTCTCATTTCCAGCCATTAGACGTAGTGTACGGCTCATGGATGAAGGTCCTGCTGCGAGATCTGTGAGAACAGACACAGTACGGAAATCTAGTGAGCGCGGATAGACCTGCCCTACATTGGTGTAAACTTCTGGGATGCCTAAATGACCACAAACTTTTTCTTCCAGAGCCGAGACCTTTTCTAAGTCGCCATCGAAAAGTGAAATCTGATCCATCTGAGTTCCCACAGCACCCTTGAGACCGCGCACCGTGTAAGTCGCGATGTGGTGATTGAGCGAGCTAAGTGAGCCGAGAAGTTCTTCGCCAAACATCGCGAGGCGCTTGCCAAAAGTAGTAGGCTGAGCGGCAACATTGTGCGTGCGGGCAGTAATCACTAGGTCTTTCCACTGCTCAGCCCGCTCACTCATTCTAGCGAGCGTTGCGATGGTTTTGTCCCTGATAATAAGCAGTGAACGATACACCTGAAGCTGCTCCACATTTTCTGTGAGATCACGCGAAGTCATGCCCTTATGGATGTGCTGATGCCCTGCTAGATCACAAAATTCTTCAATACGCGCCTTCACATCATGTCTCGTGATACGCTCTCGCTCCATGATGGAACCGAGATTTACCTGCTCTCTCACAGACTCATAGGCATCAATGGCTTCCTGAGGAATATCTAGCCCTAGATCCTGCTGCGCCTTCATGACAGCGATCCAGAATTCACGTTCTAAAATGATACGGCCTTTAGCAGACCAGATATTGGATATAGCAGCGGATGCGTAGCGCTCGGCAAGGACATTAGGTATAGCAGTCATGCCGCAGAGCATGTAGTGACCTAAAGTGATTTACAAGCCCTTTTCGGGTTCTACTGCTATTCAGATTCATCTCAAAATTGTAATATTTCTTTTGTTGTCATTTGGCTAAATCAGAAGTATTTATATTAGCTCATGGAACCCCTACTTACACCACTGAAATTGAACGCCGCTATCCACATTGGCGCTAGTTCTATTTCCTTTCTAATCACTAATGAAGCTGGTGAGCAGATAGAGTATCTGGAAAAATCTACCTCGCTCGCACACGACATCTTCAGCAAGCGAGAGATCACCAAATCCACCATCAAGAACTGTGTCTCCATCCTCACTGGCTACAACGCAATCCTTAGCGAATACGGATTCACCCCTCAAGAGCCGAACGTCCGCATCGTCGCCACTAACATTCTCTCCGAGGCATCTAACAAAGACATCTTCATCACCCGTCTCCAGATCAGCTGCGCCATCACTGTAGAAGTGCTAGATGACGGTGAAATGACGCGTCTCATCTACATGAAGACCCGCCGCCACCTCCAGGACAACCCCGCCATGGAGCAGCGCAACACTCTCGTAGTCCACGTAGGTCCGGGTAACACCCGCACGCTCTACTTTAAGCAAGGGAAAATAGAATCCTATAAAAGTTATCGCATTGGCGTTTATCGTGCTAGCGAGGAGATACGCAGGAACTCTAATGATGAGACAATTATAAATCAATTTCTCTACGATCACATCAATAGCCAGCTCGACACCTTGCTCGAAGACTTCGAGGAAGAAGAAATCCAAGACATCATCTTCATTGGCTATGAGCTACAGCTCATCCAGCCTCAGCTCATGGGCGCGAACAGCTCACAATGCTCGCTCGCTAAGCTACAAAAAATGAGTCATGCCATCATCAGCATGGAC
>CALFBV010000052.1 GCA_937951395.1 uncultured Rubritalea sp. | reverse complement strand
CTATTTTCTGACCGAGAGTATTTCGCTGAGCTAGAATAGCAAGACGTTTACAAATAGGGTGTTTGTCGCTAGGGTGGATATTTTTAACATCTCCGAGATCTATCGTATTCGCAACCGCTGTGTGAGGTAAGTCTAGAATCTGCATCTGTGACTCACGCATCCAAGCCCACGAATGCGCTACGGGGTCTTTATGAGAGCCATAGCCAGGAAGCATCACTACGAGGAATTCCATATCATCTTGTTTCCATTTTTCACGATAGCGCTCCGCCCATTTCTTCAAGACACCCCCATACTTGAGCATCCCAGAATTACGAGCGAACCATGGCTCTTTCACCATACCTTCCATCGACTGTGCATTGCTTTCACCCTGATACCAGACCACTCCACGACAAGCGAATGGCGCAAGTGGATGCATCATCGCATTGTAGAGGATGTTTGGCTGACGACGTAAAAATACATCTTCTTGCCTACTCCATTTATCTTTACTGAGCACAGTTTTTATCTGTTTTCGTGTGTCAGCATCTGCATCGAATTCCTCCATCATGGTCTTGAAATGAGGCACCGTTTCTGTCATGTCGCGCGGCATCCATGCTTCTAGTGAGGAACTTCCCCAGCAGGTTAAAATGATCCCCACTGGCACGTCTGCCGCAGCTTGTAGATCATATGCAAAACCAAATGCCACCGCACTGCTTGGGATTTTATTAGCCCACTGACCTTTCGTGGTGTCTTTTTCTTTAAAGGATACTGTTCTAGGAACTTCAAACGAGCGTATATGCTTTGCTTTCTTAACTAGAGCTTTCACCTCTGGGACTGATCTTACACCGAACTGCATGTTAGACTGACCAGAGCATACCCATACTTCACCCACAACAACATCACTGATTTTTTGAGTATCTTTGTTAGAGGTAACAATCAGATCTCTTCCTTTATAGCTGCCTTTTAGCGCTTCAAGATTGAGCTTCCATTTACCATCTTTCTCCGCAGTAGCTATTTTCTTCTGCCCTGCGAACTCGACGGTAACTTCTGAACTAGAATCTGCTGTTCCCCATACTGGTAATACTTTGTCACGCTGGAGCACCATGTGGTCAGTAAATAGTGAGTTTAGCTTTAACTCAGCTAAAGTAAGCTGGGGCAGGAAGAATGTCGCTAGAAGTAATGAGCGTTTCATATCAATAGTCTATTTAACACTAAACCCGTGCTTAGTCAAGAAGTCTTCTGTCTGCTTAGTGACCTGATCATAAGTCTCGACCTTGTTTTTAGCTCTGAAAAATGGAGCGTTGGAGAATCCATGACCTTTGCCCTCGTATGGGATCAACACACATTCGTTACCAGCTTTCCTCATCAGTTTGTCGAATCGTTGAGCGTTTTCAAATGGAACAGTAGTGTCAGCAGTGCCGTGAAACACGAGAGTAGGGACAATATCTTTTTTAACTTGGTGCGTGAGTGAGAGATCCGTTTGCTGGTCTGGTTTGAAATTCTTTGCACCATAGCCTTTCTCCGTCGTATCCAGAACTGGATTGTATAGCACCATGAGATTAGGCTGTGAACTAACTTTAAGATCCTCTCCTTCTTCTTCATTGTCTTTGATGATGGCAGCGCAGCCAGCGACATGTCCCCCTGCTGACCCTCCTGAGGCGACTATACGATCCGGGTCTACTCCTAGATCGGCAGCATTTGCTCGCACATAGCGAATTGCTGATTTGCCATCCTTCACGCATTCAAATGGTGTGGTCTTATGCTTACGTTTGATTCGGTAATCTGCGGAGAAGCAGACGAATCCTTTATCTGAGAAATAGCGGGCTTGCTGGAAGAACTGTTTAGCATTTCCCCCTGACCAACCACCACCGAAAAAGAAGACGATCGCAGGACGTCTGTCCGATTTATTGAGTCCCTCTGGCTCAAAAACGTGTAGATTCAGTTTTACACCATCCACAGTTTTATAAAGCTGTAGTCGATCTGGTGCGTAATTTTTCGTAGCAACAGCAGGTGCTGCACTGAGTGATCCACAGCTTATCATTCCAGCTAGTAGGGTAATAAAATGTCTTCTAATTATCATAATGCTAAATCTGAGCCATAGGTTTCCATAAGTGCCCTAATGACAAGTAGTATCCTCGATTATATACAGGATGCCACTGGCTAAATATCTTAATATTGACAATATTTTCACAACTCAAGCCAAAAATCGTTGCTGAATAGATCAGCAACGGCCTTATATTGTAATTTATGAGTATCTCTCAGAGCAGTTTAAAACTGTCCCTGCTGTGGAACAATGCGCAGTTCAACACGGCGATTCTTAGCTTTACCAGATGATGTCGCATTAGATGCTATTGGTCTTGACTCGCCCGCCCCGTTAGTAAGCAGTCTATTCCCCGCCACTCCACGTGAATTTAACACCCCAGCTACAGATCTAGCACGAGCTATAGATAGATTCTGATTAGATGCTGTTGAGCCATCTGAGTCTGTGTGTCCCATGATGCTAATTTGAGTGCGGTTGTATTTCTTAAGCACTAGCCCTACTGAGCCGAGCGTCTGGCTGAACTGGGGCTTAATGCTAGCACTACCTGAACTGAATGTGATGTCGCTAGGCATGTTAAGAACGAGGTCGTTTCCATTTCTAGAAACACTAACTCCTGTGCCTTGTAGCTGACGACGAACCTCAGCTTCCTGAGTGTCCATGTAAGCCCCTATACCGCCACCGAGGAGACCACCTACTACCGCACCTTTAAGTGCGTCTTTACGATCTCCAGCCATGGCACCAATAACTGCTCCACCGAGTGCGCCAATAGCTCCACCCTTCACTGTTTTAGATGCCTGCTGTTGGCCAGTGTATGGATTTACTGTGGTGCAGCTAGAAAATGTGAGTGCAGCCATAGAGGCGCATGCGATCATTGATTTTGTTTTTTTCATAATATATAGTGACTGTTTATGTTCTACTTACTAAAGACTATGACGATTAGTGAGTAAAGATTATTCATTTAAATGTCATTTTTTATCTAGTAACGAAAAAACCCTCAAAGAGGAAATGCTCCTTGAGGGCTTCTAAAATTATATCTTCTAGAAGAAGGCTACTCAGTCTTTTCCGCGCTAGCTTCAGCTGTAGTTGTCACGTCCTTAGCGACATCAGCTTTAGGAACTACATCCTTCGTTTCTGACTTTTTAACGTCAGGCACTGGCTTAACCTCTTCAGACTTCGCTGCTTTTTTGGTTGCCTTCTTCGCTCTTGGTTGCTTCTGTTTAGTAGGCTTAGCCTCTTTGAGCCTTCTGGATTAGCCTTTTTCTTAGCTAGCTTAATTCTGCGTTGCTCTTCCTCTTGGAAAATTTCACTTAGTCTAAAACTACGTTTAGTGAGTTCCTTACCTTCCTTATCACCAATGAGAGCAAGGCCTTCTTCACCTACTTCAGCGAGGAAAATCTTCCATGCTTTCTTAGAAACGGCCTTCGCATCTAGCCTGATCGGCTTTTGCTTAACTTGGCTTTGATTCGGGTTAGGCTCGTTAGCTTTTCTGCCCCTGCGTCCTCTACGATTATTGTTCGCGTTGTTCTGCTGGTTCTTATTTTGCTGGCTGTGATTGCCGTCCTTTTCCTTTTGGTCATCTTTGTTGTCATCACCCTTATTAACAGCCTTAGAGTCAGATTCTGGCTGATCACTATTTTCTGGAGTCTTGTTAGTGCGGGTGTCACGGACACCTTGCTTAGGCTCTTTCTTTGCCGGTTGTGAATCCTCTGATTTAGGTGCCGCGCTGGCTGATAGTGTGCTTGTAGCTTCAGTTACTGGAGTTGATTTGGCTGATGCATTATCTTGATTAGTTGCCGCTGGTTGAGGCGCTGCCTCATTAGCTGGCGATGTATTTTCGCTCATTGTATGTGATCGATCACTACTTTAAAAACTAATTTAAAGGTGATGATATATTTAAATTATTTCTCAAACAACCTGTCTGGAAGGCGCTTCTAGCTGCTCATCACCACACTGGTTATCGTTGATTTGTTTCGGTATGATTGTTTTGGTATGATATTTGTTGAATAGTCAATCAGGCATGCCCAGTTGAATACGCAGACTAAAGTCGCACCATATCGGAGGGTGTAAAGGCTATTTTCTTGCAATTGACATTATTTTCCATCCCACTCTCTTCATTTTACTCTGCTAGGTCGTTTTTGAGCTTTTCTATTAGCAAACTAAGGCTTAAAGGTGACGCATGTCCGCTGTGAACTACAAAGTAGGAAATGAAAAACTCATCAAGGTGCTCTCCGGTGCTGCTGCACACCTTTCTTCCCTTCTGGAGAAACAAGGTCGAGCAGGTGGAGCGCTACGCATAGCAGTAGTCGGTGGTGGCTGCTCTGGGCTCCAATATAAAATGGATCTAGTAGACGGACCTAGAGACCGTGACATGCTCGTAGTCAGCAATGAAGTGACGGTGGTGATCGACCCCAAGAGCGCGCTTTTCGTGGCAGGTAGTGAACTAGACTACTCAGATGACCTTCAACAAGGTGGATTCAAAGTGACTAACCCGAATGCAGAGGTCACCTGCTCGTGTGGTGAAAGTTTTGCAGCTTAATTCTATTTCCAAAATAAATTACTCAATACTCGCTTGATCAGTTCTTGAGCGGTGTTTAACTTGTTGTTAGAAATGATCAGTGAGAAGAAACTCCCCTACTTAATCAAGTTGCTAGACGATAAGGAACCGACCACTCAGGAAGCTCTAAAGCATGAATTTGCAAGCAGCTCCGGTGACCTCAGCAATGAACTCACCGCTCTCGGTCTAGATCTAGACCTATCCGTAGAAGATAAAGCCAAGCTCACTCACCTCCTCCTCCCAGCCCGCCGCAAGACGCTGATGAATGAATGGCAGATTCCTGCTCAAGGTAAGTCTGCTATGGCTGAAGACTGGGATAGCTTCGAGTATCACTTGCGTCTTATTTCGGACTACTTACACGATGGCATTTCACTACGTCCATCCCTCTCTGACACGCTAGATCTACTCGCTGATGAGTTCAGAGCAGACATGGGCGAGACCCCTATATCTGCTAATGCTCTACGTCTCTGGATGTTTGATGATGGACAATTCACCGGAAACAAAGAGACCTACTACCTCCCACAAAACAGCGACCTTTGCTGGGTAGCAGATGCAGGACTGGGAAACCCGATCAGCCTCGCCACCCTCTTTATGCTCGTGGGCAGGAGGTTAAACCTAGACATCTCTGGCTGTAACTACCCTGGACATTTTCTAGCGCGTATCTATTCAGACAAATCTGGGGCTGAGATGCAACTGGTTGATTGCTTCCATAAAGGAAGAATCATCCCCGCTCAGAAAGTTCTAGCAGAACACAAAGAAATATCAATCAACGCCAAGATTGCCATTACAGGTCACAGCTCACTGGGTGAAATCCTCTGGAGATTCTTGAGAAATCTGGAGCACTCGTTTAAACAATCAACAAACCTCCGCTCAAAGTCAACTGAGGAAGATGTAAAGCTGTTCGCTTTACTCTCTAAGAGCTTAGAAAATTAACATGAAAGTCACCAAAAAAGATATCCAAGTAGATGGACACCTACTGCACTGCGTCCAGATGGATCCTAGCGAAGAAATCGAAACACGCGGTGTGTGTCTCTTCACCCACGGACAAGGCGACCATTCAGCACGCTACACTGAAGTGCTCCATCCATTCACTGAAAGAGGTATTCGCTGCATCGCATTTGACCTCCACGGACATGGTCAGAGCCCAGGCAAACGTGGTCACGTGGGCAAGGTTAGCTTCATAGATGCGGTCATCGAGAAAGGCATAGAAATGGCGGGTGATCTACCCTACGGCATCGCTGGTCACTCCATGGGCGGGCTCCTCACCCTCCGCCACCTCACCCTCGCTCTTCAGGGTAACATTCCGCTACCTAAGTTCTGCTGGGTAAATTCTGTCCTACTCTCACCCACTCACAACAAACCAGGCTGGTTCATCAAATCTGCGAAAATCCTCGCCAAGATCCATCCTAGCTTCATGGTGAAGACTGGAGCCACTCCCGAGCTCTGCCAGACCCCAAATCCCGATGACGGAACACTTCCAGAAAGAGGACCAGATCACCCTGGTCATCAAAATATCTCGGTAGGCTGGGGCGTTGAGCTGATCAAAACAGCAGACTACGTGGAGAAAAACTTACCTCTAATGACATCAGGCATCCCCTTTCTATACACCCAAGGCGGAACGGATCTCATCTGCCCAGATCAGTTAGCAGAAAAATTCATTAACAGCCTCAAGCTCACTAACAAAACCTACAAGCTTTTCCCTAATATGCGCCACGAGACCTTCGCAGAGCCAGACCACCATCTGATCTTTGACACTCTGGATCAATGGCTAGATGAAAATTTGTAGTGGATTTACAACTTGCCTTGATCCTCTGATAGCTTATCCTTCAGTAGTTAAACAGTCACTTTAACATACTGCTAAATCATGGAGCCATTACCACAGTCTCATCAGCAAAAAATCTGGATGCATCACGCGCAGTCCATTTCTAAAAAATTGAACCTCGCTTGGTGGGTAGAGATAATGAACCTCCCATTAGCGATCACCGCATTACTCGCTGCTACGAGCATCCTGGTTGCGCGGTATTTTGATAATTTGCCTA
>CALFBV010000051.1 GCA_937951395.1 uncultured Rubritalea sp. | reverse complement strand
GAGTAGGAATTCACGCGTCTCCTCAGCATCTGTAAGCTCTAGGAGCCAGTCCGTTGCTGCGTCGTCTTCGAATGTTTTTGGTCCCCAGGTAGCCATGATATTAGTGTGATGTAAGTTTTAGAAGTGTTGCTGAAATCTTGTTAACGCTATCATGGATAATAAATCGATGGTAGGGCAAGGTCGAATGTTGTTTATTTCTAACATTTTTTTAGGAGGTTGACATTTGCAGTTAATCCTAGCAGGAAGTTGTGGCATGAAAGCGATTATTTTTTTTAACAGATACACGGGCGAACTGGAGACGGAGGATGTCTACGGTGAGGGCTTCCTGAAATGGGCGTATGGAAACCCGCTAGGGAAAATAGCGCTGCATAGTTTTGTCAAACGCCCGTTTTTCAGCACATGGTATGGCAAGCGGATGAATGATCCTAAGACGAAGGAGAAGGTGGCACCATTTATCTTGGATTATGAGATGAATGCGGATGACTTTCTGGATGACGCGGATAGCTTCGAGCACTTTAATGCGTTCTTCTATCGTAAGCTGAAGCCTGAGGCGCGGCCTATTGCTGATACTGCGGTGGTGTTTCCTGCAGATGGCAGACATCTGGGATTTTCGAATGCGGAGGATGCGGCTGGGGTGTTTGTGAAGGGACAGAAGTGGGATCTACGAAAGTTGATCGGTGATGAGGCGCTTTATGAGGAATTCTCAGGTGGCTCGTTGGTTTTATCTAGGTTGTGTCCAGTGGATTATCATCGGTATCATTTTCCTTTGGCGGGTGTCCCTGGGGAGACGGTACTTATTAATGGGCCTCTTTTTTCTGTGTCCCCTATCGCGCTTAGGCAGAATTTAGACTACATGTGGCAAAATAAACGCACCCGAACTGTCTTGGAAACTCCTCATCACGGTAAAGTGCTCATTATGGAAATAGGTGCTACTTGCGTGGGATCTATTCATCAGACTTATAAGGCTGGTGAGATGGTGGAAAAGGGAGCGGAAAAGGGATATTTTGCGTTTGGCGGGTCTTCTACTATCACTATTTTCCAGAAAAACAGGGTAACGCTGGATGCGGATTTACTCGAAAATTCTGCAAAACAGCAGGAACTTTATGCGAAAATGGGTGATTCCATGGGCAAATAGATTGATTCAAGTTACTTATAATCAACCACCTAATATCAACTGAATATTTATTGCTCTTTTCTTTGAACAAATACTGAACAACGCTGTCTATTATTTATGAAGATCATCGTATTTTCATTTTTATATGGGAGGAACAACAACTTAAACCCGTAGGCTGCTACAACAGTCTGCGGGTTTGTTCTTTTTTATACTACCAAGAAATAGATTCTCGATTGATCTCGCCATATTGTTTATTTTATAGCGATGCAATTTTAGCGGGAGCCATGGCTGACTCCTAGGAGGATGCGGTTAAAGTCTGCGGGATCATCGCAAGCAGATCTGGCGGTCTCTTCACTAATCTGCCCGGATTTATAGGCTAGGATGATGGAGTTGATGAATGTTACGTTGTCGCCTTGGCTGCCCTGAGCAAGGAAGTCAGAAATTTTATTGAGTTCTGATTCTTCCAGCCATTTTTTCACTGCTCCGGCATTTTCTAGGTGTTCTAAAAGGAGGTGTAGATCTCCGTCTTCACTAGGGACTAATTTCTGGCTTAGAATGCCGAGTAGCTGGCGACTTAGCATGTGTAGTGCTCCTTCTCTCTCTCCTGCTGGGAAGAGCATCAGCAGGCGCTGTATGGTTTCGGATACATTGCTGGAGTGGAGAGTGGAGACTACTAGGTGTCCGGCTTCACAGGCATGGAGTGCAGCCTTTGCTGTCTCATAGTCACGTATCTCACCTACAAACACTACGTCTGGACTCTGCCTGAGTGCCGCGCGTAGACCACTATCAAATGATTCGGTATCTGTGCCCACCTGCCGCTGAGAGACGAGAGACTGATCATTTTTCAGCAGGTATTCTACTGGGTCTTCGATGGTAATGATGTGCTTTTTGAAGTTCTTACTCACCCAGCTGAGACAACTTGCGAGGCTGGTGGATTTTCCACTGCCTGTGGCGCCGGTGAAGAGGATCAGTCCATGGTTCCTGCTCAACCAGTTTTGCATCCTCTCAACTGGTAGACCTAGCTCCAACATACTCTGCGTGACTTCTCTAAGTGGTCTGAGGACTGCGCATCGGGTGCCTAGGGAGTCGAAGACGTTTACTCTGAATCTCTGTCCAGCGGCATTTTCCCAAGCGAGATCTGCTTCTTTAGTCGGTGAGTCATCGTAGCCACATTTTTCTAGGAAGCTCTCCATATCCTCCTCATCAAAGACGGTGTCCTCTATCTCTAACAGGTCTCCTTTTATCCGCAGTCTAGGGGTGCCATCTTGTTTTAGATAGAGGTCTTCTGCCCCATTTTCTAGAGCTACTTTACAGAGAGTTTCTATGAGATCCATGGTTTATCGTCTAAAGGATGTTGTTTATCTGCGGCGTGAGCTACGGTAGCGGTTCTCTTTGGGGTCTTTCTCATCATAGGTCGAGTCGTCCTTGTAGCGTAAGATTCCGTAATGCTTGAGGTTTTTAACAAATTCTTTGGTGTCACTGCTAAATTCTTTATCGTCTGTTAGGGTGTTTAGCAGACCATCACTTTTGTTTATTTTGGTTATGGTTTTCTCTGCTTCTCCCATGACTCCTTCTGCTTTCTTGGCTGCGGATTTGAAGCTACCTACTGCTTCTGGTATACTGGCTAGGGCTGGCTCTATGTTCTTGAGCTGCACGCTGGCTCCATCGAAGGTTCTCGTCGCTGCATCTGCGGCAGCCTGCACGCTTGCTATCGCCTTTCTCACGTCTCCAAAGGTGGGCTTCACCTCGTCCCCTATAGTTTTGAAGCTGGTAGTTATTTGTTCCAGATTAGCTATTGAACGCTTGAGACTGCCAATGCTTTCTTTGTCTAACAGGTCTGTATTCACTTTATCAACAGACTCTGCAAGACCTCCTGCTACAGCTCGGATGTCATCTAGGGCTGAATCTACTTTTAGTAGGGTGGTGCGAGCGTCTTTCATGAGCACTCGGGCATCTCTGGCGACGGACTCTGCGTCTGACTGCAGAGCTTCTAGACCTCCTGCACCCGATCCGCGTAACACATCTCCGTCTTCTAAATACTCACCACTTGGTAAATCTGGCGGAGTCACTACGATCATTTTATCACCCAGGATGGAGAGTGAGGCGATCTGGAATGAGCTTTTTTTATCTATCTTGATTTTTCCGGTAAGGCGCATCTGCACGAGTACCTTGAGATCATCTTGGAGTTCTGGTGTGTTGGTGACTTTACCGATCCGTGCTCCACCCATACGGATTTCACTACCTTTAATAAGGCCTGATGCATCGCTGAATGTGATTTCAACATTGTATCTTCCTTCCATGTTGCTCTCTCCTACTCTGCCAAATTTCACGACAAGTGCGCCCAGCACTGCGAGCCCTATTAAAAGGAATAGCCCCACGATTGCTTCTGATCTTTTTTCTTTGATTGCCATATTTTCTGTTTCTATAAATTTTTTAACTCTAGGAAATGGTAACTTCCCTCGCCACTCCTTCAATAAAGTCTAACAACTGAGGATCTCCCGAGTCTTTCATTTCCTGTGGTGTGCCTTCCCAGTAGATCTCTCCCAGTTTAAGAAAAATCACTCTGTCTGCGATGCGGAACACACTGCGCATCTCGTGAGTGATAATGACATTGGTCATTCCGTGATCGTTTTGAAGATCTTTGATGAGGTGATCGATAGAGTCTCCTGTGATGGGGTCTAGTCCGGCATGTGGTTCATCATAGAGGACACATTCTGGTTTATCTACGATGGCGCGTGCGAGAGCTACTCGCTTGCGCATGCCTCCGGAAAGCTCTGCGGGCATTTTATTTTCTTGCCCTGGAAGTTTTACAATATCTAGACACTCGATAACGCGTTTTTCAATCTCTGACTCATCTGTTATCCCCCGCTCTCTGAGGGGAAAGGCGATGTTCTGTCCAACTGTCATGAAGTCAAATAGCGCTCCGTTCTGAAACATCATCCCCATGGCACGACGCACCTTCCCGAGCTGGCGTTCATTCATGTTTGAAATATCCTCGCCATTGATCATTACTTGGCCACTGTAGGGGCTGAGGAGACCGATAAAGTGCTTAATGAGGACACTTTTCCCGCCACCTGATCCACCTAACAAGACTAGAGTTTCGCCTTTATTGACGTGAGTGGTCACACCTCTGAGTACGTGCTGGTCACCAAATCTCTGATGGAGATCTCGCACTTCTATCAATGGTGTATTTTTGCTCATAAATTCTTTTAGGCGTAGGGCAAGCTTGCTGCCATTGCTTCAATAGCCATGGTGGAATCATCATCCATGAGGGGCTTGATTGCAAGTGATTTAGAATGTATAAAAACAGCCCGCATCTCAGTAAAGATACGGGCTGTGATAAATCGCGTTTAAAGTAGATTTAAACTCTTACTACGTGGCTGAGCATTCAGCATCGCCATCGGTGCAGTCTTTAGCTTTGCATTTTGCAGCGGTGTTCTTCGCGGCATCTTTACCTGCGCTAGATCCCTCTGCGAGCCCGTCTTTTACAGACTGCGGTAAGAATTCTGCTGCGAGTGCGCCGGCAAATGAAGCTCCGTAGGCAGCTCCGTAGGCCATGTCGTGAGCGGCATTTTTAAGCGCTTCTTTGACTTTCGGTGCAGCCTCTTTTGCCTTGCTCTTCGCTTCATCGGCAGCGGACTTGAATGTCTCGTTTAGAGAATCCATTGTGCTTTTCACGTTATCGTGATCTTGATTTGTTTCGTTATTATCCATATGATCGTTGTTATTTTTTGTTAGAAGTTCTTATTTCTGACCATAGCATGCCACAGATTTTCAAAATTTCACATTATAATTTGGATTCGTGTTTATAATCATGGATTTAGATTGATCAATGGGCTCTCGAAACTATGCTACCCATAGCAATGCTAAGAAAATGAAGTACGAACCTATAGAAGAACCACACGACAAAATAACCGATGAACTAAACGACGAGTTCGATGATGATCCCACAGATATTTTGACTCAAGAAGACCTCCCTGTTAATTTATCTAAGAAAGAGCGATTTGGTAGACTTTTGGTTGGAGAGTTGCCTCGTTGTCCAGAATGCTTGAAGCTTCTAAGAAAACGTGCTCTTGAGCGATGTGATTATTGTGGGTTTTCGTTTAGCTATTTAGAAAAACTTCTCCCTGTCAAACAGCTACCGCCCCTTGAAACATTATTAGATTTCTCCAAAAAACTGGAGGACAATGAGAAAGAGCGCATTCTAGAAGCCATCTCATTCATCCACAAACGTTACCCTCAATTCATTCCTAAAGTGTGCTTGCTACCTCTGCAGTCAGATGCAGAAGTTCAGCAGATGGCACTCTGGATGATCAATAAATGCCCAGTAATAGAGGGTGAGACCGAGGCTGATAAAGAATGGTATGTGCTACTACTCATCGACACATCTGCGGCTAAATGCGCTCTCACCTATGGTTATCAAGCAGAAATTTTCATTCCTGATGGATCTTCCTCAAGACTGGTTTCGACTCTCAACAGGACTCTAAAAAAAGATAGGATAGGTAAGGACATTGAAGAACTGCTCAATGGTATAGTGCCTATATTAAATAGCACAAAAAAAACCCTTAAGAGAAAATTTAAACGCTTTAAACGCAAAAATTAACATCTACATGTCTTTATTAGCACGCAACAGAGTGAAGAAACTCCTCACGCTTATCCAGCTACTCTTCTTAGTAGGTAGCCTACACGCCACAGAATACTCTATCATAGACCCAGAGAACCTGATTACTGATGAGCAGAAAGAGTCAATCACCAAGAGCCAAGAAAACCTTTTACAGGATAGGGATACCCTCGTTAGCTACGCATTTTATAATGTAAACACTTCTAGAACGCGAATAAAGCTGATCTGGGAATCCGGACTTGAAGAAGCTGCAGGAGAAGGCTCGTCTTCTGAAAAATTCCACCTACTGATCTGTGTAGGAATTTTCTCAAGCCAGAATACCGTAGACATTTTCACCAAAAATCAACCTGTATTGGAGGACGTCACTGATCTTACCACTTGTATCGCTTCTATGAAACAGAGCATCGGAAGTCAGCCGGACATACAAGAGCTGATTCAGAATTCACCAGAGACCATCAAAGACCGACTTTCTTATCTCAACGCGCGCCCCAATTACGAAGAATTCGAGAAAACTACCGCCAGAAATACCAGAACCGAGAAATTTATGGCCTACATACTCAACTTGGTAAAAATAGCACTCTTTATTATAGTTACTATTATTGCAATTTTAATATTTTGGTATATGCTGGCATCATTAAATAATAAGAGACCTCATACATTTCCAGTTACTAAGCCTAAAAAGCGACTCCACTCACCCTATGCAGCCACAAGCATCTCTCAAATCAAAAAGTAGCGAACCATCCACAGTCATCCTTCTATGAAAATAACACGAATCTACACTAAAACACGATTAAGCCTAATCACTCCTATCATTATTGGCGGCCTAACAAGTGCCTCTCTCGCTCAGGAAACTGTCGAGAAAAAAGAGATTGAACTAGATAGCTCTGAGCTTCTTAAAAAAGGCAATACTTGGACGTATGCGGCATCCGTTCAGATCCCAGATAATGTCAAATTCGAATCCACCCTCAAGGATAATGGCGAAAAAACCAAAGGTGGGATGATGTACAAGTACGAAGAGATTCAACAGAGTATAGGCTTGGTAGAAGTAGAAGCTCTCGAAAGACCAGCCCCACAAGTCAATATTTTTATCGAAGGTGAACTCACGAAAAAACAAATTCTAGAGTATCGAGAAGGTTCACTTCTATATTATGGAACCTACCTGCATGACCCTGAAAAGCCTGACTTAAAAAAGGGCATGATCAGTGTTAAGCCTATTCTAATTTATAATGAGCGATCAAAAGCTGCAGATAAATGGACATGGTCTGCAACAGGACTCCCTGAATTCCAATTCCGAGTCACTTCTAAAGATACCGAAATCGAAGTCCAAGGCACTAAATATACTACCGACAAAATACAAATGGATCAGAAGAGGAAAGGGTCTGACCACATTATTCAATCTAAAGAGATTTGGTTTGCTAAGGGTGTAGGCGTGGTGAAAGAGAGAGAAAAAAGTTATGTATCCGAAGGTAAAGCGGTCATTAAGACCCTTGAGTTGAGTAGCTTCAAGAACAGTCAACCTCTGAAGAAGTAACATTATAGTAATACCAAATAGTGATGAAGAAGAAATTGGTCTCGAGATGATTTCTCTAAATGATAAGATTCGACGAAGGAGTAATTAGATCACGCTTACTAAGATGAAACGAAGCCATTTAAGAATATCACCCCCAACACCTACCCACCAAAAAGCGCAATTATCTAAATTTCAGATATTTTCATTTGTCTCTATTGCATTGCGGAGTGGCTGTCTTCACCAGATTGGGCATCCAAAAGCGAATAAATGAAAAAAATCTAAAATTTTCATTGCCCTTGATAATAATTTATGTATTTTTTGGTCGGAATTACTCCAACCCCATATCAAATATAAATTTTATGAACAAAACACTAATCACCTCAATCTCTGCAGCAGCGCTTACTTCAGCAGCTTCTGCTTTCACACTGGATCTTAGCACACTCGAAGGTACTAAT
>CALFBV010000050.1 GCA_937951395.1 uncultured Rubritalea sp. | reverse complement strand
ATATGGGGCTGAGAAAAGTAAGGCTCAGAGAAGGGAATCTCCGTAAACTCCTGAGCAATGAGATGCTCAAGACAAAACTCTTCCCCGCGATGATGGAAAAATGTGAGAAGTTAGCCGTAGCTAAGATGGCAGTCATAGTAGAAGAGGGGACTATTAGAATGCAGGAGAAAATGGGTGTAGAACTGAGCCGTCTAGAAGACCTCGCCGAGATCAATACCGCCGTTAGTACCAAAGAAATAGATAAACTAAAATGTCAAATAGAAGATCTAGAAAAAGCTATTAGTTCAGCAAGAGTGAGGCTAGATGGACTAAAGCTAGTCTGGAGAACATAGCAGGGCTTTACTTCTAGAGTGGTATCGCTAAATTTTTACTCATGAGTATTTGCACAAAACGTGGAGACGAAGGGATGACGGATTTGATGTTCGGCAAGCGCATCGCGAAGACAAACGCGAGGGTGGAAGCTTGTGGAGCAGTTGATGAACTAAATGCTGTTCTAGGTATTGTGAGAAGCTCAGAGGTGAGTGAGGCACTAGAAGAATGGGTGAATGAAGTTCAGAAAAAATTAGTTGGTCTCATGGGGATCATAGCCACTCATGAAGATGATCACCAGAAGTATGCTGATAAAGGATACAGTGGGATAGAAACTAGCGATGTAGAGTGGCTGGAAGAAACTATTTCTGAAGCAGAAGATGAGAAAGGTATTCGTTTCAAGGGCTGGGCGAGACCAGGTAAAGAGGGGGCGCTAGCATCGGCTTATCTAGATCTAGCCCGCACCGTTTGCCGCAGATCAGAGCGAGCTTGCTGGGCGGTGGATGATGATGCTCTCCAGACTGCTCGCTTATTTTTAAACCGCCTGTCTGATAGCTTATGGCTAGTAGCGCGTGAGGCGTCTAAAAGCTAACGGCAAAGTAAATTCCACCATAGAGAGAATTTACAGCTTCATCATGGATGCCGATGCTGGCTCCTAGAAATGATGTGACGGAGACGTTGTCACTGATGTTATAGGTGTATTCGAGTTTCGCGAAAAGGTGGTGGATTCCACTGCGCTCGTAATAGTCTGCCGTAGCCCCCAGTCCTGTGTGGAAGAGGAGGTATGCACTGTCTGTGATTCCTTTGTAAGTAGTGGCTTTGACCTCTCCGTATGCACCTTTGGCACCTGTGTCATAGGTGAGTAGGGCAGTGAAATCGATATTCTCGTTCATTTTCCAATTCACGCTGCCTCCGAGATCGGCACCAGATTTGAGTTGTGAGTTAGCGTAATCTCTGAGATTTAGTTTTGCCGTGTAGGTGAGATCACCGATGTTCTTCGAGAAATCTATAAATGTTCCCGCTTCTGTGAAATCTCCATCACCAGTCGCGGTGTCAAAGTAGAGTCCGATGTCTAGTGTCTCAGTATCTGAGAGTGCTAGCTGTCCAGCGATCTGAAACCCTATGCTCTTGTCCGCTAGCTTGAAGCCGCGATACATGTATTCAGATCTCCAAGTAGTGAGTCCCTCTAGTCCAAACTTGATTTCAGCATCCGAGTTTTTTTGAATAGAAGGGTCATCTGCAGCTATGACTGATAAACATGTTAGAGAGAGGATAGATGCGCTATTGATGAGCTTCATAATATTATTAGGTAGTAGCAGTGTCCAGCTTCTCAAAGGAAGCTTTGATTTTAGCCAAGCCTTCTACTACACGTGTATGTGGGCAACCATAGTTAAAACGGATGTGCTGTGGGCTAGAAAAGTAAGAGCCGTCTGAGAGGAATAACCCCGCATCTTTCTCTAAATAAGCTGTCGGGTTTTCAAGTCCTAGATTGCTGCAGTCTATCCATGCGAGATAGGTTGCTTCGATGTCGGGGATGCTGAGATAGGGCATCTCATTTCTCACGAAATCAGTGATCGTATCACGGTTTTTCTTGAGATAGGAGAGTAGTTCTTGTCTCCATGGCTCACCATCACGATAGGCTGCCTCTGCCGTGTAGAAGGCGATGCAGTTGATCTCAGGAAGCGTGTGTCCCTTGGTCTGGTTAAATTTTCTACGCAGGCTATCATTTTCAATAATAGAAAATGCATACCCTAGACCCGCGACATTATAAGTCTTAGACGGTGCTTGGAGGACGATGAGTTTCTGTTTTAGCTCCTCTGGTAAATGAATAGCACTAAAGAATGGCTGGACATCTTCATTGAAGACTAGGTCGCAGTGGATCTCATCTGATACTAATACTAGATCATGTTTATCACAAAATTTAGCCAGTTGCGTGACCTCTCCTTTCGTAAATGATCTGCCCAGAGGGTTCTGTGGGTTACAGAGGATGAAGACCTTGGTATTCTCTGTGACTGCATCTTCCATAGCGGCCCAGTCAAAAGTATATTTTCCGTCTGTTAGAGTATGTGGGACCTCAATAGTCTCCGCCTCAGCATCATGTGCTACTCCTAAGAATGGAGGGTATACAGGCGTGCAGGTCATGATAGCTTCGCCTTTTGCAACATAGGCTCTAGCGATTAATGAAAGCGCTACTACTAATCCGCCGAGGTGAATGATGTGCTCTGGATTCACCTTTGCTCCGTGGCGAGATGATAAATACTGGATGAGCGCCTCATTGAGTCCATCATGCGCATGAGCGTATCCAAAGACTCCGTGAGTGATCCGCTCCTGCACAGCATCTAGCACACACTGTGGCGATGTGAAATCCATATCTGCGACCCAGAATGGATCGAGTTCTGGGCGGCGATCCCATTTAATGGATCCACTGCCGCGTCTAGGAATAATAGTGTCAAAGCTCATGCACCAATGTTGCCTGAGTTAGCCTAAAATAGAAGTAAAAAGTAACTCTGATTAACCTAAAATATGTCCTTAAGGAAGCTGTTTTTAAGGAGTAGTTCTCTTGCTGACCAGCCATCTAATGCTGCCTCTCTGTTAATGGAAGACGAGAATGAGTGACTTTGATTTATAGGTAGATCTTTGTATTGCTGGTCACTGAGTTCAAAAGTAGTCATACTAAACTCATCTATTGGCTCCAGTTTAATCGGAGAGGGAGGGAATTCCTGCGCTAGCTTCCAGTAGCTCTTTAATAAATGAGGACTAGTCATGTAGTCCGCTTTTCTCTCGTATGAGGCGATTTCGTAAAGCTGCTTTTTCAGCGCAATAGTTTGTTGAAAATTCTTAGGGTCTCTGATAATGAGTTTGTAGAGATTTCTAGCAGCATTATAGTAACTAGGGTCTAGTTCAATAGCTTTTTGGTAAGCTGTGATAGCCTCTTTCTCTTTCTTCATTTCCTCAAAGAGTAGACCTAATAAATACGGAGTGCGTGGATTCGCGGGTTCTTTTTCTAGGAATGCTTTCAGTGTGGGGAGAGCGATGTTTTGAACACGTTCATCATCGAATAAGCCTTCACACCCAAAGCAATGGCTTTCTCTTGGACCAAAGCTCACTGGCATTAGCTCAAAGGCTTTCTTGAAATGGGGAATGGCCTCCTCGAACTTACCTGCTTCCATCAGCGTCTTTGCTAATCTAGATTGAAGGCAGTATGCATCGTTGAAGTGACCTAGAGCTTTTTTATATCGGTCAGTAGCTTCTTGAGTGAGCCCTGCATAGAGGTAGTCATCTGCGACTTCGCCTTTACGGATAGCTATCATTACTTCTTTGAATAATTTGGCTGTATCAGTTTCACCTTGCTTCTCGAGTATCCTAGAAAGGACATCGTAGCAGAGCATACGTGAGAACTTACCATGATCCCCATCAGAGGGGTCGAGCGCTATAGCTTGCTGGATGAGGGTATGAGCTCTATCTAATTCATCTGCCTGAAGAGCCATTTCAGACTGCCAAATAAGCGGCCGCTCTTCAAAGGGGTCATATTCTCTAAGTGAGGCTATGAATACGGCTGCGGCTTCTGGATCTAGACTTATAGCACGTTTGTAGTAGCCGTCCTTTCCTAGGTTCCTAGCGAGTAGGTGGGTGCAGATTTTGTAGGCTAGTTTTTTGCTGGCATCATCACCCTTGGCGCTTAGTAGATCAATGTAGAGCGCTCCTGAGGATGGGTAGTCGGCAACACGTCTCGCGAGTAAGCTAAAGACTTCACCCGGGTTAGCTTGGTTCTTTTTAATCTCGGAAAGAAGCTCTTCTTCAAATCTATCAAACTTCTTTAAATTGTAGAGTGCTGTGAGCTGATAGGGGAGTAGTGAATTATGGGATGAAGTTGAAACCCCATAGTCTTTTGTGTTTGCCTTAGTATTTTTTACCTTTTTACAAATATCATAGAGACGTTGCCATTCTCCTAACTGGGCGTAGTATTCTAAACCGTGTGAATATCTATAGATTGAAAAATAACGACCTGATTTTTTTTGAGAAATGATGTCATCTTCGAATATCTTGAGTGCTTGCTCACCGAGTTTAGGTTTCTCTAGTAGATGGGCTATTCTAGTGAGTTTTGAAATGAGTGCGCCTCTGTCCTCTAGTTTAGCTTTCTTTATTGCCTTAAGTAGGAGTTCTATGCCTTCATCTATACGGTTGTCTGCCAATGCTTTCTTCCAAGCAGGATTTTCTTTTTGCGGGTAACTAGTATGACTTTCTTCATCTTTTTTGATGTTTGCATTAAACCAGGTGATGGACTCATCTGGGTTATCACTGAGAAGGAGAAGTTTAGTGAGGATTTTATCAAAATGGAAGGAATGCAGCGAACCGTTGCTTTTTTGACTAAGTAGTAGTGACCGGTAAAGAGGTTCAGCATCCGTCCCATCCTCAGCCAGGAGAGTAGAAAATAACTGGATTTTCAGCCTACTACCTCCATGTTGATGATAGTTTTTAGAGGTAGTAAATTTTTTAAATGACGCGTCATCTGCAGCTGCTTTATTAAGCTTAGCAGAAATGTCTGACCATTGGTCTAGTTCTGGTAGCTCGGCGTAGAGTTGAGGCAGAGGTATTCCTTTATAGGATGATTCGTTGAGGTCTTTTTGGAGCCTATTGATCCATTCGTCTGCAGTTTTAGCAGGAGTCATGTCCTGGCGTACTTTGATGGTGAAATCATGTAGTCTATCAGACTTACATAGGTGAACGGTAAAGATGATACACAAAACGATACAGAGAGAATAAGTGATTTTAGATTTAGGCATAAATAAATGTTTATCAGGCATGAAAACGAGGTGCAAGATGAATTTGAAATACCTAAGCCGCTCTCAATCTTGATCTGATAATACCTGAGACGATGTCACCGATCATGACGAGGCAGGCACCGAGTAGGGTGTAGAAGAACAGCTGATCATAGCTATTACGAGCAGATGCATCATCTATCAGGAATCCTAGTGAACTAATTCCTAGCATTCCTAAGATCGTAGCATCGCGGATGCATGTCTCCCAGCGATAGAAAAAATAGAGTAGAAAGCGATTAAAGTGGCTGGGTAGAATAGAGAACAGGAAGACTTTAGTTCGTGATCCTCCGATGCTGAGTTGTTGCCGTGTGTGGTTGAAGTCTCTATGGTCGATGATTTCTCCTCCGAGTCTGCCGACGATGCCGAAGTTGTGAATGGCAAGGCCTAAGATAAGAGGCCATGCAGTAGTGCCAAAGATCCTAAGAAGTAGGAAAGCAACAAGATATTCTGGCAGAGCCCTAGTAATGATGAAGAGCAAGCGCAGGATAGCGGCAAGACAATATCTTAAGCTGCCTGTGTATTTTGAAATCCCGGTGTGAACAGAAAACGGATTGGGACTTTGGAGTGCCCTTGAACTCCATGGGAGGATGAATATGGCTGAGAACCAGGCTATAATCATTGCGGATGTTGCGATGTAGAAGGTAAGGAGCGCGGCTTCGAAGCCTTTTTCAAAGAGCAGTTTTTTTGCCCATGGTAGCGTGTCAGCCCAGTTTCCAGATTCTCGGACTGGTGCAGGTGTGAGTTTACTTTGGATGAAAAAGTTGAAGTTTTTCCATTGTTGTTCTGTTGTCAGTCGTGAGTTGAGTGAATCGTCGTTGAGCCATTCTGCTGCAGGGAAAATAGAGCTGTGAAACCAAGAGAACAGGATGACATTCAATACAGCGATAGAGAAGTATTTAAGGTAGCGGTTTCTTGTCCTATTTTTGATCAGTGTTTCGAGCGAGGAGGATTTGACTCTGCTTTGCTGGGAAGCGGTTAGTTTTTTTCGGGTAAAGTTACTGAAGCGCTCGACGACGAGAATAAGAGCAAGTAAGGCGTAAAGTAATGTCCAGACCTCGTTGATGTTGCCGTCTGCTGTAGCGGTTTCAATATGATAACCGATAGTTTGGACTCCGACGAATCCGAAGATCGCAGCAGAGCGGATGGCGCATTCATAACGATAGAGGGCGTAGCTAATAAGGTCGGAAAATGCGAGGGGGAAAACTCCGAATAGCCAGCTGGAAAAAGCTCCACCACCTTGATTGCGAAGTTGCTCTCTACACTGGGTTTCTTGCTCGTCTAGTAATTCAGAAAAGACTTTGGCAAGAGTGCAACCATAGGGAATGGCAATGGCGAGTATAATTGAGAGAGGGTTGGTGCCTATGGCACTGATGAAGAGAATTCCCCAGAGAAGCTCGTGGATGGAGCGACCTGCTGTGATGATGATCTTGCAGATCCTGTGGGAAGTCTTAATGAAAAAACGTATCGACCATCTACTGCCTTCAAGCTGCCACCACGATCGAGATGCAAAAAATCCCATGAGAATCCCTATGGGTAAGGCAAGACTAATACCGCAGGTTGCGTATTTGAGCGTTAGCCAAGTGGCTTTTAGGATTTTTTTGTAGTAGGGAGGAGCTGATTCTGGAATCCCTTCTGATTGGTAATCGAGTGCTGGGGAGAATGCAGTAGAGAAAAACTCCTTAGCGACATTTAGCCCTGCTTCAGTAGGGCCGAAGTTTTTGAGCTTCAGATCTAATCCCCATAAGCAGAAAAAGAGCAACAAGCCGAGAAAAAGAAGAAAACCTCTTCTTTTTCCGAATGCTGTTTTTGCTAACGTTGGGTTCATGAAAATGAATGAAATTTGGTTTAGCCAATTTCTTCCGTATGAGCTAAGTCGAATAGAGGCTCTAATTCGCTTTCTGTTGGATCTGTAGAGTCAATCTTAAGTATGCCTTGTCGGAGTCCCACGACACGTGGGAAATACTGTTGAGCCAAATGAATGTTGTGGATAGACATGACTACGGTGAGGTTGTTTTCCGTGGAGATCTGGTCTAATAATTTAATCAAGCTTTTAGCCCGAGCGGGATCTACGGCGGAAACGGGTTCGTCCGCGAGAATTGTGTGAGGTTGTTGAAATAAAGCTCTAGCAACTGCTACTCGTTGTTGTTGTCCGCCCGATAGCGTGGAGGTGGTATCGTAGAGCTTTTCTGGAATTCCGACGCGTTCTAAGATCTCATGAACGGCAGTAAGTTCGGCTTTGCTTGGAAGCAAAATTTTTCGTAGCATGCTGAGTGTGCGAAAGCGACCAATCTTCCCCAGTAATACGTTTTGGTAGACTTTTAGGGATGGAACAAGTCCGAGGTCCTGAGGTATGTAGGCAATGTCACTGCGGAATATTCTCAACTGCTTTGGACTGAGCTTGGCAACTTCGATATTGTTGACCTTTAAGCTGCCATCGGTAGCAATGTGCTGAGCGTTGAGGAGTTTGAGGAGGGTAGTTTTACCACTGCCAGAGGGACCAATAAGCGCGATGCGTTCACCTTGTTCAATGATGAGATTGATCCCGGATAAAGCCTTAGTCGATTGAAAGGATTTGGATACTTCCTTGAGTTCGATCATGATAGGCGGTACTGCTAGTGGCTAAATATAAAAATAACGCTCTCTCTGCATTGAAAGAGGGCAAAGAGAGCGTGTTATAAGGTGGACGGATTATTCGAAGCCTATCTTCTTCATGACTTTTGCACAGTTATCGAAGTCTGAATTTTTCGCTTTGATGAGACCTTCTTCACGAAGGAGGCTTGCGAGAACAGCTTTATCCTTACAGTTTACAAGAGCGTCCTGGACTTTCTTGATGAAGCCTTCACCGAATGTTTTTTCAACGTCAGGGTGGATGGTGAAGTTGTAGTCGAAGTAGTCTGGAGTTTCCCAGATTACTTTTACTACTTCAGGGTCA